>JAEWLO010000295.1 GCA_023457475.1 Pseudomonadota bacterium
GATCGCTGCTGTGCGAGAAGCTGTCAGGGCGCACGGTGGAGATTGGCCTGGTCCCGCTGGGCGCTTTCGGCATGACCGCCTTCATGTTGGACCTCTATTTCGCGCGTGCCGGAACCGCCACGGCGGCAGGACTGAGCGTACCGGCCTTCATCGCCGCCGCCGGCAGCACGCGGATCATCGTGGATCTGGTCGGCATCGGGCTGTTTACCGGCTTCTTCGTGGTGCCGTTGTTCGCGCTCATCCAGAGCCGCACGCCGAAGTCGGAAATGTCGCGCGTGTTCGCGGCGCTGAACATCCAGAATTCCGGTTTCATCGTCGGTGCCGCACTGATCGCGCTGGCGACGCAGAAGTTCCTGCACTGGACGATTCCGCAGCTGTTCCTCGCGCTGGCGATCGCCAATGCGGTGGTCGCGATCTACATCTTCACCATTGTTCCCGAATTCCTGATGCGCTTCCTCAGCTGGGTGATGGTGCGCACGTTGTACCGGCTGCGCCCGCACGGCATTGAGGCGAACGTACCCGACGAGGGTGCCGCGCTGATCGTCTGCAACCATGTCAGCTACATGGACGCGCTGATCCTGTCTGCGACGATCCCGCGGCCGGTGCGCTTCGTCATGTACTACCGGATCTTCAACATTCCGGTGATGCGCTGGATCTTCCGCACCGCCAAGGCCATCCCCATCGCAGGGGCCCGCGAGGACCCGGCGCTGATGCGCGCGGCCTTCGACGAGGTCGACCGGGCGCTGGCCGAGGGCGAGCTGGTATGCATCTTCCCGGAAGGCGCGTTGACCCGCGATGGCGAAATGGGCGCGTTCAAGTCCGGGGTGGAGAAGATTCTGGAGCAACGGCCGGTGCCGGTGGTACCGATGGCGTTGCGCGGCATGTGGGACAGCATGTGGAGTCGCCGCGACACGCGCCTGGGCCGCATGCGCGTACCGCGCCGTTTCCGCGCCCATATCGAGGTAGTCGCCGGCCCGCCGGTGGACGGTGCCGACACCGATGCGGCGCAACTGGAAGCGCGTGTCCGCACGCTGCGTGACGGCCGGGCGTAGGGACCGCCATACGCCCGCGCACGCCCGCCCGTCTTCAAAAAAAGCGCAAGTTCGCCATGTAAACGCATACATCGCGCGCAACATGGGGTAGATTACCGCCCCATAGGGGGTGTCCAACGGCATTTTGGCGATGCCGCTGGACCACCAAAGGAATGGAGCAGTACGTGAATCATCCGCCATCGCAACCTTCAGCCGTTTTCGTTCCCAACCACCTGGTGTGGGCGATTCTGACGACGTTGTTCTGCTGTCTGCCGTTGGGTGTGGTGTCGATCGTGTATGCCGCCCAGGTTGACGGGCGGCGTGCCGCAGGTGATGTGGCAGGGGCGTATGCCGCTTCGCGCAAGGCCGCGGGTTGGGCCTGGGCGGCGGCGTTGTCAGGGCCGGTGCTGTTGCTGTTGTGGTTCGGTCTGTTCGGTGGCCTGGCGATGCTGGGTGCGCTGTCCGAGCTTTGATGTTTTTTGTTTAAACCCACCCGAGAAAATGGAGCTTCACCCATGAACGCCACTGCACCGCAAGTCCCCAACAACCTGGTCTGGGCCATCCTGGCCACCCTGTTCTGCTGCCTGCCGGGCGGCATCGTGTCGATCGTCTACGCCGCGCAGGTCAACGGCAAGCTCGCCGCCGGTGACATCGCCGGTGCGCAGGACTCGTCGGACAAGGCCAAGAAGTGGGCCATCTACTCGGCCATCGCCGGTATCGTGGTGGGCGTGCTGTACACCATCCTGGTGGTGATGATGGGTGTGGGCGGCGCGGCGAGCGGCGGCTACTGATCGCATTCTGGACGGCCCGGCCCGGCCCCCTTCCGGGGGTGACCGGTCCGGGCCGTTCTGCCGTCATGTCCCTGCCTTCCCGCTTTCGCGCCCGCGCCACCGTGCGCCGGTGGGTCCCGCTGGCCATCAGTGCCGGTCTGGCCGCCGGTGCGGCCGTCGTGCTGCGCCATGTAAATCCTTATGCGGGCAACAGCCCCCTGCCCGGATGCCCGTTGTACGCGTTGACCGGCCTCTACTGCCCGGGCTGCGGCAGCACGCGCTGCCTGTACTCGCTGGTGCATTTCGACCTGCCCGGCGCGATGGCGATGAACCCGCTGCTGGTGATCTCGCTGCCGTTCCTGCTGCTGATGCTGCTCAACACCGCCGGCCTGCGGCCGCGCGCGCTCGACCCGGTGATGCGCGTGCTGGCGAGTCCGATGGTCTGGCTGGTGGTGCTGGTGGGCTACTGGGTACTGCGCAACCTGCCGTGGTTCCCGTTCACCGCATTGGCCCCGGGCGGCGGATAGATCCCTGGGTCCGGCCAACGGCCGGGGGTAAGCGTCATCGCATGCGGGCTGCCGCCCCACGATGCGCTGCGCACATCGCGGGCCCCTCTTATCGTGCTTCCGCATCCCCGCCGCTTCGCGGCCGCCCCCGGACCTCGCGGTGCATGACCGTGTGTTATGTGACCCAGCCGGCGATCACCAGCAGGGCGAGCGCTGCCATCCACAGCAGGAGCATGCGCCAGACCAGGCTCATCGCATCGCGCAGTTCAGGCAGGCGACGCCACACCGGCACCATGCCGGCATCGCTGTAATCGTGCGCGTCCTCGCGCAGCTCGGCACTGACACTGGCACGCGCGACCGCACCGAGAAACACCGAGGAGGCGGCCCACTGGTTGCCGTGCGCCTCGCGCCATGCCTTCCACGCGGTGTCGAAGTTGCCCACCAGGGCCATGGACAGGGCCATCAGCTGCGCCACCGGCCATTCCAGCCAGCTCAACACCTGGCGTGCCCCCACTACGGTTTCCACCGTTGCCAGCGAACGCATCGGCCCTACGGCTAGCAAGGCCAGCAGGCGATACGCCAACGCACCGGCCGGCCCCAACAGCAGGAACCAGAACAGCACCGCGAACCAGCGCCGCAGCGCGTTGATCACCGTGGATTCCACCAGCGACGGAACGTCTTCGTGCAGGCTGCCACCCGCGGACTGCAACTGCGCGACCGCGGCGTGCCGTGTATGGCCGTCGTCGGCATCGATCACGGCCTCCACGTCACGGTCCAGGTCGCGCGGACCCCAGCAGAGGGCCAGCGTGCCCACGCCGAGCAGCAGGGAGGGCAACCCGAACAGCCGGCCGTGCAGCGCCCATTGCAGCAGCGCCAGCACCAGCACCCAGGGCAGTACCGCCACGATCCAGCCATGGCGGCCACGCCAGAAGCCGAGATGTTCGTTGGCCTGCCCCCCGCCTTGGCGGTCCAGCCACTGCAGCCAGTGCCGGTAGGTGGCGAAGCGGCGCAGGGCCACTGCGGCGGCCGGCGCGACGTGCCCCAGGGCCAGAGCGACCAGCACAGCGACCAGGGTGGTGAACATGGGGCCTCCGGCGTGTTACGGCTGCCAACTATGCCGTGCGACCCGGCAATTGCCCGGGCCACAGGTAATGTACCGTGTTGCGTGTTCAGGTAGCGGCAACATCACGGCGGCCTCAGGCCACCTGTCGGCGGTACCAGTGCTCGATCAGGCTGCGCGAGATGGAGATGGGGGGCGACAGCCGGATGCCCTCACCGTCGTCTTCCACATCCCGGGCCAGGGCGGCCCCCACCTCTTCGGCGCTGAACCAGCGCGCCTGCTCCAGTTCGCCGTCCACGCAGGGCACGTCGTCCTCGGCGGTGGCGCAGAAGCCCAGCATCAACGCGCCCGGGAACGGCCAGGGCTGGGTGCCGAGGTACTGGCAGTCGCGGATCCGCACCCGCGCCTCCTCGTACACCTCGCGGACCACCGTCTGCTCCAGCGATTCACCTGGCTCGACGAAACCGGCCAGCACCGAGTACCGGCGAGGGGCCCAGTTGGCCTGCCGGCCCAGCAGCAGCCGGCCGTTGTTTTCCACGGCCACGATCACGGCCGGATCCACGCGCGGGTAATGCTCGGTGCCGCACTGTGTGCAGCCGCCGATGAAACCGCCACGGCGGAACGCGACCGCGCCGCCGCAGACCCCGCAGAACCGCGTGCGCGACTGCCAGTAGGCCATCCCGCGGGCATAGCAGAAGGCCGTGGCATCGGCGGCGGTCCAGCCAACGGCGGCCTCGCGCAGGTCCACGCGCTGCGGCGCGTCGACGTCGACCGCAGTGGCGTCCACCGAGAACCAGGCCTGTTCGCCGCGCAGGCCAAGGAAGATGGCCGTGCCGGGCCCCCCGCCCAGTTCGCCGCCGGTCAATGCCAGCGGCTGGCCCTGGCCGTCAGCCAGCGCGCGACCGTCAACGTCCAGCACCAGGACGCGGGCATTCGCCCACTGCTGCAGCAGGAACTCGGGGTTGTCGCGCACTCCATCGGCGCGTTCGAGGGGTTCGGTGGTGAAGGCGAAACCGGACAGCGGCAGGGATGTTATCGACATCCCCCAAGCTTACATGCTGAAACTGCTGCCGCAGCCGCAGGTGGTCTTCGCATTGGGATTGCGGATCACGAACTGGGCACCGGTGAGACTTTCGGTGTAGTCCACCTCCGCGCCCATCAGGTACTGCAGGCTGAGCGGGTCAACGAGCAGGGTAACCCCGTCGGTCACCACGGCCAGATCATCCTCGGCGCGGTTCTCGTCGAACTCGAAACCGTACTGGAACCCGGAGCAGCCGCCGCCCTCGATGTAAACACGCAACGCCAGCGCGGCGTTGCCTTCGCCTTCGATCAGTTCCCGCACTTTGGCCGCTGCAGCCTCGGTGAAGTTCAGCGGACGGTCCAGGGACTGGTAATGCGGTTCCCCGGCAGGAAGGCCGGGCAGGGAAACAAGCGTGCTCATGCACCCAGCATGGGGGTGCAGGAGCCCGGTTTCAAGCGGATCGGCGGAACACTGAACCTCAGGCCATGGCCTCGTCGAGCTTCTTTCGCGCCGCACCGTCCTTGCCACCCTTGGCATCGGCCGAGGTCTCCCCCGGCGGCGGCAGCGCCATCTGCGGCGCGCCGTGGATCAGGCGACCGGTGAGCTGCGCGCCCGCGTTCATTTCCACCACCTGATAGTGGATGTTGCCGGTGACCCGGGCGCTGGGGGTGAGTTCCACGCGCTCGCTGGCATGCACGTCGCCTTCCAGGCGGCCGCTGAGGACCACCACCTGGGCGCGGATCTCGCCCTCGATGCTGCCCTGCTCGGCCAGCGTGAGGGTGGCGCTGGTCGCGCCCTCGCTGGCGATCACCTTGCCGTGAATGGTGCCTTCCACATAAAGACCCCCGCTGAATTCCACGTCCCCGCGGATCACCACCTGCGCGCCGCTCAGCGCGTCCCCGACCAGATGACCGTCGCGGTTGGACTTGTTGCTGCCAAACATGGGTTTACTCCCCTTCATTTGCTGCGGCCGCAGCCGGCGCACCGGCCTGCTTCCAGTCGAATACCTGGGTGGTGCCCCCTGCACCGGATCCCAGCGTGACCCGCACACGCTGCGGGGTGAAGTCAGTTGGCAGCATCACGCTGCCGGTGAGCTGCTGGAAGTACCGGAAGGAGTACTCCTGGCCCGGTACTTTCGTGCGCTGGTGCAGCTCGTCCCAGCTCACCGAGGTCAACTTGCCGTTCTTGACGCCCTCCACCGTGAACCGCATCTGCCCCTGGCTGATCGCTCCGCGGTTCAGGTTCTGGGTCAGCACCACGGCGTACTGCCAGGTGCCGGCCGCCTCGGGCGAGAACTCGATGGAGTGTGTGTTCAGTCCCTTGCGCTGGCTGGTGGCACCCACCAGCCGCTCGTAGAACGCCACATCCGCCCGCAGGCCGGCGATTTCCTCGTCGCGTTCGCTCAGCGACGTCTGCACCTCGGTGTTGGCGGCGCGGCTGATGCGGTCGGACGCCTCCAGCGTGGCCTGCCGCTGCTGCAGCTCGACAACCTGCTTCTGCAGGGTCTCGGCGCGGGCTTCCGCTGCGTCCAGGTGGCGGCCCACGTCGCCGCCGGGGCTGCCCAGCCAGCGGCCGAGCAGCGCGGCCAGCACCAGGCTGACCAGCCATACGGCGGCCAGGAGGCCAAGCTGTCGCCGGTCGCGCACGGGCGACGAGCCGGGACGGCGGATCTGGATGCGGGAAGGTGTCGGAGTGTTCATGACGATGAGCGCGGTACCGCCTTGGGCGATCCCGCCACGGCCCCTGTCGGATCGAGCGACTCCCTAGTGTATGTCAGGTCTGGCGCGTTTTACGCCCGGAACGCCCCATCCGGCGGTGGCGTTCATCGACGTCATCCCCGATAGTGTGGGCCTGTGCACATTTTCATCCCGGAGCGCGTGCCATGACCGAGGCCCACCTGTTCGTGATCGGGATCCTGCTCGCCTGGCTGGCGGGCATCCGCGTGTACCTCACCGTCTTCGGGGTGGGCCTGGCCGGGCTGCTGGGTTGGGTCGACCTGCCGCCCGCACTGCAGGCCACCGAGTCGTGGTGGGTGCTCGGCACCTCGGCCGTGCTGGCCGTGGCGGAGTTTTTCGCCGACAAGATCCCGGGCGTCGATTCGGCGTGGGACCTGGTCCAGACCCTGGCCAGGGTGCCGGCCGGGGCGTTCCTCGCCGCCGCCACGCTGTCGCCCAACGGCGAGCTGGGCACCACCGCACTGGTGGCCGGAGCCGGGGTGGCACTGGCCAGCCATGGCTTGAAATCGGGTACCCGCGCCCTGCTCAACACGTCCCCCGAACCCGCCAGCAACTGGGTGGCCTCGGCCGCCGAAGACACCGTGGTGGTTGGCGGAATGGCGCTCGCCCTTGCCCACCCCTGGATCGCCCTGGTCGTGGTGGTGGCCTGCAGCCTGATCGGCGCGCTGGTCATCTGGCTGGTGTGGCGGGCGCTGTGGAAGAGCATGCGCTGGCTGCTGCGACAACCCGCGACCGCCTTGCGCGATGGCGACCAACCGCCACGACCTGCCGCATAATTGGCCGGCAGACTGGGAGTACTGATGGCCGTCCACGAGAACACCGTTTCCCCGCCCCGCGCGACCCGCGCCGAAACCCCGCCCGCCGACCATTGGCAGCGCGGGGGGGGGGGCGATGCGGCCGACGCTGGCGCGCCAGCGCCCGTCCCGCCCGCCGCCGCGCCGAACAACGTAGTGCCGCTGACGGCCCACAGCGGGGGGCCGGCTGCACCCGTGCCGCCGCCGCTGCTGGCACCTGCGCCGCTGCTCGACGACAACGCGCCCGTCCTCGGTTCGGACGCGCCGTATCGGGTGTTGATCGTGGAAGACGACCGTTCACAGGCCCTGTTCGCGCAGAGCGTGCTGCACGGGGCCGGCATGGAAGCGATTGTGATCAGTGATGCCGAAGGCGCGCAGCAGGCCATTGCCGAGCATCGCCCGGACCTGATCCTGATGGATCTGCATCTGCCGGGACTGGACGGCATGCGCCTGACCGCACTGATCCGCCAGCAGCCCGGACAGCAGTTGCTGCCGATCGTCTTCCTCAGTGGCGACCCCGATCCGGAGCGCCAGTTCGAGGTGCTCGACAGCGGCGCGGACGACTTCCTGAGCAAGCCGATCCGCCCCCGCCATCTGATCGCCGCCGTGTCCAACCGGATCCGTCGCGCCCGCGCACAGGCGGCAACCCAGACCGCCTTACCGGGGACACCAGCCCTCAGCAACCCGGAAACCGGGCTGCCGACGCGACACCACGTGATGCAGCAGCTGACCGCCTCGCTGGCCCACGGCGACCACGGCGGCCTGTTCTTCATCGAAGTGGCGAGCGCGCTGGGCCTGCGCGAACGCTATGGCTACGCCGCGTTCGAGCGGCTGATGGTGCAGGCCGCGCAGCGCCTGGCAGACACCGCGCACCCGCATCTGCTGGCACGCCTGAACGACAACAGCTTCCTGGTACTGGCCCGGAGTGCCGACGAGGACACGCTGGACACCATCGCGCAGAACCTGCGCCAGCAGCTGTCCGAACGTGCATTCGTCATCCGCGACGAAGAATCGGTGCATCTGCGCGGCGTGGTGGGCCATGCCCAGCTCTCCGGCGGCTTCAGCGACGCCGGCACGGCGCTGGAGGCCGTCGAGCGCACGGCGCTGCAGGCCCGCCTGCTCTCTTCGGGCGTGGCGGCCTACGTGCGCCGCGAAGACGTCGCCGCGCAGGAACACCTGGCATTGCTGGAGGGGCAGCTGGAGCTGGCCTATCAACCGATCGTCGCGGTCGCCGGGGGCAACACCGCGCAGTACCAGGTGCTGCTGCGCCTGCGCCAGGCCGATGGCACGCTGTTGTCGGCCGGCCAGGTGATTCCCGCCGCCGAGGCGGCCGGCCGCATCGCTGACCTCGACCAGCAGGTGCTGGACCACGCACTGGGTCTGCTGGACCTGTACCGGCATGCGACCCAGCCGCTGCACCTGTTCGTTTCGCAGTCGCTGCGCACGCTGGCCCGCGACGCGTTCTCGGACTGGTTGCTGGAGTCACTGGAACGTCGGCAGATCCCGGGCAGCGCGGTGGTCATCGACGTACGCCTGCCCGACGCCCTCATCCACACCGTCACCCTCCAGCAGTTCTGCAGCCGCATGAGCGCGGCGGGCGTGCGCTTCTGCCTGAGCCAGTTCGAGCCGGGTGCAGACGCCAATGCGCTGTTGACCCAGCTGCCCCTGGCCTACGTGCGCATGGCGGCCCGCTTCTCCAGCAGCCATGCCAACCAGCAGACCCGCGATGAGCTGCGCGTGGCCATCAACGAGGCACATCGCGCCGGTGCGCTGATCATCGGCCAGCAGATCGAAGACCCGCAGGCGGCGGCGGCGATGTGGATGGGCGGCGTGGACTTCATCCAGGGCAACATGGTGCAGTCGGCCGGAAGCGAACTGAACTTCGACTTCCACACCGCGGTGCTCTGACCGTGGTGGCCCAGGGACGGGTCCCCGCCTCGCTCTGGCTGGCCGCCATTGCGGCTGCCATGGCGGCGTCCGCCGCTGGCCTTGCCCTGCTCGTCACCCGCGCCCCGTGGATCCCCATCGCCGCGGCGGCCGGAGTGGCGGCGCTGATCGGCGCGCTGGTGGCCATGCGCCGCTGGCATGACACGCAGGCCGAGGTCGCACGTCATCAGCGTCGCGCAAGCGCCCTGATCAGCGAACGCGACCAGCTGCTGCGCACCCTGCAGCAACAGGACGCGCTCGAACAGGAACTCCTGCTTGCCAAACAGGCGGCCGAAGCAGCCGCGCTCGCCAAGGGCGAGTTCCTCGCGACCATGAGCCACGAGATCCGCACGCCGCTCAACGGCATCCTGCCGATGCTCGACCTGATCGCACGCGGTCAGCTGGCCAGCGACCAGCGGCAGATGCTGCAGACCGCGACGGTCAGCTCACAGCAGCTGCTGCGGATCGTCGACGACATCCTGGATTACTCGCGGCTGGAAGCCAAAGGCCTGGACCTGGAAACCACCACGTTCAACCTGCGCGAGTTGCTGGAAGGCCTGGTCCAGCTGATGCGTCGCAGCGCCGAGGCCAAGCGCCTGACGTTGGCACTTGAGCTCGATCCGTCGGTGCGGCTCGCCGTGCGCGGGGACCCGGTGCGGCTGCGCCAGGTCCTTGGCAACCTGCTGGTGAACGCGATCAAGTTCACCGAGCGAGGCGGCATCCGCCTGCGCGTGAGCCGGCAAGGCGAGAACGGCAACCAGCACCTGCTGCGTTTCGAGGTGATCGACACCGGCATCGGTATCGACCCGGCGATGCAGTCGCGGCTGTTCCAGTCGTTCAGCCAGGCCGATGCCTCCACCACCCGGCTCTACGGCGGCAGCGGTCTGGGCCTGGCGATCTGCAAGCGCATCATCGACCTCATGCACGGCCGCATCGGCGTAAGTTCCACACCGGGACACGGTGCCAACTTCTGGTTCGAGATCCCGATGCTCAAGGTGGCGGGCGACCTTCCGGCACCGAGCGCCACCACGCGGGCCCTGCTGATCAGCGAAGACCCGGTACTGATCCAACGCCTTCAGCGCGTCGCCCTGCACCACGATATACGCGTGCATGCCGTGGAGAGCGCCTCGGCGGCGTTGGACGTGCTGCGGGTGCCGTCACGGCGTGGCATCGAGCCGGACCTGACGTGGGTCATGGCGGACACCGCTGCGCTGCGCCATGGGGCCACCGCACTGCATCGCGCGGTTCTGCACGAACCGCGCGACCCGCGCGCACGACTGTTGTGGCTGGAAGGCGCGGAACCGCTGGCTGCGCTGCTTCGCCAGGATGCCGTAGTCCTGCCCCGCGAAGCCGGCGACGTGGAACTGCACGCGCTGCTGCGCCCCGAGCAGACCAGTGCACGGCCGGCCCCGCTGCTGGCCAGCGTGGACGACGAGGCCGAACAGGTGGAAGCCCCGCATCTGGGCCTCCATCTGCTGCTGGTCGAAGACAACAGCACGAACCTGCTGGTGGCCCAGCGTCTGTTGCAGGTGCTGGGATGCACGGTCGTCACTGCGAATGATGGCGAACAGGCCCTTCGCGAACTGCAGGCGCAGTCGTTCGACCTGGTCCTGATGGACTGCCAGATGCCGGTGATGGACGGCTACGCGGCGACCCGTCGCTGGCGCACGCTGGAGGCCAGAAGCCGGGTCGGTCGCCTGCCGATCGTGGCGATGACCGCCAACGCCATGGCGGGCGACCGGGAACGCTGCCTGCAGGCCGGCATGGACGATTACCTGTCCAAGCCGGTGAACCGCGAATCGCTGCAGGCCTGCCTGCTGCGCTGGCAGCAGGATGCGGAGAACATTGCGGCAACCGCACTGGCCGCGCAGCCGGAGCCGCCGCCCGCCCCCGCGCCCCCCCCGTTGCCGCCGGTCAACGATGCGCCGCTGCTGCGTGGACTCGAGCCCGCGCAGAAGGCAGAGGACAGCGCGCCCGCAGTGCTCGACGCCGCCGTGCTGGATGAGCTTCAGGAGGTGATCGGTGCAGAGACCGCGCAGATCATCACAGTGTTCCTGGAAGACACGCCGCCGTTGATCCGGCAGCTGCAGGAGGCGCTGGTCAAGGCCGAGCCCGAACGCCTGCTGGCGCTGGCGCACAGCCTGAAGTCGGCCAGTGCGAACGTGGGAGCACTGGCTCTTTCGCTGGCTGCCCAGCGGATCGAACACGACGCGCGCAGTGGCTCGGTGGAGCGCCCCGCCGTGGCGGTGGCGCTGCTGGTGGCCGAGTTCGCGCGGGCACGCATCGCGCTGGCGGGCTACCAGGCGGGCATGCGCGACACGCCCGCGCGTTGACTCAGTCTTCCAGCTTGGTCAGCAGGTACTGCGGTTCGCCGATGCGCTCGATCAGGTCCAGCTGGGTTTCCAGCCAGTCGATGTGCTCTTCCTCGTTGTCGAGGATCTTCACGAACAGCTGGCGGCTCACGTAATCGCCGACCGAATCGGCATACGCCACGGCCTCGCGCAGCGTGACCACGCCCTCGCGCTCCAGCGTCAGATCGCACTGCAGAATCTCGGTGGGGTTCTCGCCGATACGCAGCTTGCCCAGTGCCTGGAAGTTCGGCAGGCCTTCGAGGAACAGGATGCGATCGGACAGCACGTCGGCGTGCTTCATTTCCTCGATCGATTCCTTGTACTCGTGCTCGGACAGTTCCTTCAGCCCCCAGTTCTTCAGCATCTTGGCGTGCAGGAAGTACTGGTTGATCGCGGTCAGCTCGTTGTAGAGGACCTTGTTGAGGAATTCGATGACCTTGGCGTCGCCCTTCATGTGCGTGCTCCTGCAGCGTGAAAACGCCGGCACTGTAGCGCGTCGGGCAGGACAATGAAGAAACGCGAATCATGCTCGGTACCGGTTCGCGCGGCGCGCCTCAGAATGTCTGGGCGAGGTGAAGGCGCTACCATCGGTCCGCATGGACACCCCCTTCGCATGGACGCCCGGTGAGGGCATCGACCCCGCCGCCCTGGCCCGGCTGCAGGCACAGTTTCCGCGCCCCCGCCTGCCGATGGGCGAAGCGTGGTTCATGGGCGAGCAAAGACGGATGTTCCCTGAACTGCTGGGATCCCTGGATGCGGTGGAGCCACGGGTACTGGAAGACGCACTGTGGGAGATCGCGTCCGGCACCTGCTCGTTCGGCCAGCGCCGGGAATGGTACGCCTGGTATCACCATCTTCTGGCGCACTGCGTGAGGCGAAGCCATGAGGGGTCCCTGCGTCCGCTGCTGGAACTGCTGGTCTCCGGCTTCATGGCCCACTACCCCGGAGGCATCACGTCGCCCCCGTATGCCGGGTTCCACGAGGACGTGCTCAGGACCCTCGGCCAGTGCCTGATGGAGCCGCGATGCTGGAGCGGGCAGGACATCGCCCTGGGTGCGGTGCTGCATCGGTCCAACCAGAACCCCAATGGCGTGTGGTGCTGGTGGAACGCCAGCGGCGACCTGAGCGGGTCGCTGTTCCTCTGCCTGAAGTACCTTCCGACGGCGCAGGTCGCCTCCTGGTTCCGCTCCGTCCTGCAGATTGCGTCACCGCACTGGCGCGGCCAGGTCCTGGTCTGGCTGGTGGGCGCGCATGAGCAGCTTCGCTCGCCGGCGCGGTGGCCCAGCATGCTGGACGACGCCGCCTACCCTGCGGTCACCTGGGAAGCGGCGTACTGCCTGAAACCCGAAGCGGGGCTGGAGAATGCGGCAGCGCCAAGCCAGGACAACTGGCTTCCGGAAGCCGGCTGCCGGATCGTGATCGACGAAGTACGCGCCTACTTCACGGATGAAGTTTTTCTGGCGTGGCTGGAGTCGTTCTCGCGCGACGACGACCTTCAACGCGAACTGGCGGATATCCCGTCGATGTTCGAAGGTCTTTACCTGTAACAGCAGAACGTGGGCCGGATGGCCTCGGCGAGGGTGCCGGGGAACGACCTCAGGCGACCTGCGGCAGGCCCAGCACGGGCAGCGGCAGGTCGTGGGTGTTGCGGGCCTTGGCCAGCAGGTCGGCGGCCATGTCCAGGCAGGAGCCGCAGGTGGCACCGCAGCCGGTACGCATGGTCAGCTCGGCGACGTTCGCGACACCGCTCTGGGCGGCTTCGCGGATCTGGTGGTCGGTTACCCCATTGCAGATGCAGACGTACACGTGCGGACTCGGCTCAAACAGGCCGGAAGCGGCCTGTGGGCATTGGAATCGAAACGAGAATGGTTGTCAATTTCGAAACTGAATCATTCTCGATAGGATTCAGACTGCCTGCCCACCACCGCCGGGTTCTCCCTTTTTGCGGGGCCAGTACCCGCC
>JAEWLO010000296.1 GCA_023457475.1 Pseudomonadota bacterium
GTGCCAATGCCTGTATGAAACGCGCGCCCGCGCCCGACACCTGCGTGGCAATCGCCCCGGCCATGCGCTCGCGCCAGGCCGGGAGACCGCGCGGAGGACCGGTCTGCCGCGCCTCGTCCAGCATGACCACCGCCCCCGAGCCGGCGATTCCCTGAAGGAGGGCCTGCCGCTCGGCATCGAAGCCGCCGGGATTGCGCAGGCCGCGCGGAGGACGCAGGCGCACCTGCAACGACCAGCGTGCACCGGCCTTGAGCCGGTGACGCCCGATGCCGGGTGACCCACCGCGGGCGTCGAACCAGCTCAGCGCGACCTGGCGTCCGCGCAATGCCACAGGCATCGCAGCGACGTTGTCGATCTGGAAGCGGAACCGCGTGCTGCGTTCGCCATGCTTTGGCAGGTCGATCACTCTGCCCTGCAGCGTGTATGCCTGCGCAGAGGCACCGGGCGGAATCTGCGCGTCGAGCGCGGCGTGTGCGCAGATGGCAGCCCAGCCGGTACCAAACAGAAGTGCGCCAACGGCGCGCCATGTTCCGCTGCATAGCCAGAGCAGCATTCCCGGTATCAGCACGCAGATGGCCCAGCCAACACCCAGCAGCACGGGCGCGAACACCACCGCGCAGATGCCCGCCACGAAGGCGGACGCGCAGGCTTTACCGAAGAGCGGAAGCGCCATCGTGCGTCCGGGCCGTTCTTTGATCCAACACGCATGCTGGATGATCGGTAAAAGCACTCTCAATCAGGAGAATCAGTGATAGCCGGTCGGATAGTTTCCCGAGGTAGGGTCATCGAACGACCGCACACGGCGAGGCGCACCGTGTGCAGCGCGCAATGCTTCGGTCGCAGGTGTACCACTGGAAAAGGTGAACCAGAAGCCCATGGGGAACGTCTGTTCCCAGGCTGGAGAATCCACTCGGAGGCGCATGTTTCTGGCCTGGGAGTGGTGGGCGGTACAGGGTTCGAACCTGTGACCCCTACCATGTCAAGGTAGTGCTCTACCGCTGAGCTAACCGCCCGTTTCTCGCTGCGCCCGTTGCGTTTGCGTCGGTGCAGGCCGCGTATATTACGGACCTCACGGGGGAAGCGCAACAGTTTTGTTAAACGTTGTTCGGCGGTGCCGCAGCCGGGCAGAGGCCGGCACCACGGATGGGCCGTTCAGCCAAGGCTGGCTTCCTTGAGCTGCCGGATCTGGTCGCGTACGTGGGCGGCATCCTCGAATTCCAGGTCGCGGGCGTGCTGGTACATCTTCTGCTCCAGCTGCTGCAGGCGCTTGGCGATCTGAGCCGGCTCCAGGGTGCGGTAATCCACCGCTTCCTCGGCCAGCTTGCCGCCCTTCCCTTTGCCCTTGCCACGCGATTCCTTCTCGGCCGCATCGGACCGCGCGCCTTCCAGCACGTCCACGATCGGGCGCGCCACCGAACGCGGTACGATGCCATGCGCCTCGTTGTACTCGACCTGCTTGGTGCGGCGACGGTCGGTTTCGTCGATCGCCGCCTGCATCGACCGCGTCATGCGGTCCGCATACAGGATCGCCTTGCCGCGCAGGTTGCGCGCGGCACGGCCGATGGTCTGGATCAGCGATCCGGTCGAACGCAGGAACCCTTCCTTGTCCGCATCCAGAATCGCCACCAGCGAGACTTCAGGCATGTCCAGGCCTTCCCGCAGCAGGTTGATGCCGACCAGCACATCGAACTTGCCCAGACGCAGGTCGCGGATGATCTCCACGCGCTCCACGGTGTCGATGTCCGAGTGCAGGTAGCGCACGCGGATGCCGTGTTCGGTCAGGTACTCGGTGAGGTTCTCGGCCATGCGCTTGGTCAGCGTGGTGACCAGCACGCGGTCACCGAGCTTGATGCGTTCGTTGACCTCGCTCATCAGATCATCCACCTGGGTGCCGACCGGGCGGATCTCCACCACCGGATCGATCAGGCCGGTCGGGCGCACCACCAGCTCGGTGATCTCGTCACCGGCCTCGCGCAGCTCGTAAGGACCTGGCGTGGCGGACACATAGATGCTGCGGGGGCAGCGTGCCTCCCACTCCTCAAAGCGGAGCGGACGGTTGTCCAGCGCCGACGGCAGCCGGAAACCGAACTCCCCCAGCGTCTCCTTCCGCGAGCGGTCGCCCTTGAACATCGCGCCGATCTGCGGAATGGTCACGTGCGATTCGTCGATGACCAGCAGCGCATCCGGCGGCAGGTAGTCGAACAGCGTCGGCGGCGGTTCGCCTGCGGCCTTGCCGGTGAGGTGCCGCGAGTAGTTCTCGATGCCGTTGCAGTAGCCGACCTCGGCCATCATCTCCAGATCGAACTGGGTGCGCTGCGCCAGGCGCTGCGCCTCCACCAGCTTGTTCTCGGCGTACAGCTGCTCCAGCCGGATTTTCAGCTCGTCCTTGATGGTATCCACCGCGGCCAGCACGCGTTCGCGCGTGGTGGCGTAGTGGGTCTTGGGGTACACGGTGTAGCGTTGCAGCTTGCGCAGGCTCTCGCCGGTGAGCGGATCGAACATGGTGATCTGCTCGACTTCGCCGTCGAACAGTTCGATGCGCACGGCTTCGCTGTCCGATTCGGCCGGGAACACGTCGATCACCTCGCCGCGCACGCGGAAAGTGCCTCGCTGCAGCTCATACTCGTTGCGGGTGTACTGCAGCTGGGTGAGGTGGTTGATGAGGTCACGCTGGTCGATACGCTCGCCGGTGGAGAGGATCAACCGCAGCGAGAGATAATCTTCCGGCGCCCCCAGGCCGTAGATGGCCGAAACCGTAGCCACCACGATCGCATCCGGGCGCGACAGCAGGGTTTTTGTCGCGGCAAGCCGCATCTGCTCGATGTGTTCGTTGATCGAACTGTCCTTCTCGATGAAGGTATCCGACGACGGCACGTACGCTTCCGGCTGGTAGTAGTCGTAATAGCTGACGAAGTACTCCACCGCGTTGTGCGGGAAGAAGGCCTTGAACTCGCCGTACAGCTGTGCGGCCAGGGTCTTGTTCGGGGCCATGATCAGCGTCGGCTTCTGCACCTGCTGGATGACATTGGCGATGGTGTAGGTCTTGCCAGAACCGGTCACGCCCAGCAGCGTCTGCTTGGCGATGCCGGCTTCGAAGTTGGCGGTCAGTTTTTCGATCGCGGCAGGCTGGTCGCCGGCCGGCGAATACGGAGAGACAAGTTCGAAGCGAGCGCTCATGGTGCCGCCAGTACCCGGGCCCTCCAGTATAGCGGGGGGCAGGGTGACGGCCGGCTGAGGGGCTGCCCTACCCGACGCTGCGGGGCCGGCCGATGTTCAGGCGAAGCGCTGGAGCGCAGGGTGAGGACCTCTTCCTGACTGGACGCCGCCGTGTTCCCTGCGTCACCGCCCCGCCCCCGCCGTTCCCATGGCGTGACCCTGCTGGAACTGCTGACCGTCACTGTGATCGTGGCCGTGATCTGCGCATTGGGGCTGCCCGCGCTGGGCACCACCTTGTCCCGCCTGCGGGCGGACAGCGTGCGCATGCAGATGGCCACCGCATTCAACCTGGCACGGAGCACCGCCATCACGCGGTCCCGGCCGGTGGCGGTGTGTCCCAGCGCGGACGGCCGCACCTGCGGGGCGGACTGGAGCCACGGCTGGTTGATCCATTACGACCATGGCGCACCGGTGCCCCACCCCGACGCGAACGACATTCTTCGATTCCAGTCGGGGTCCACCGCCCCCGATATCCGGGCCGTGGTAAGTGCTGGCCGCCCACGCCTGCGCTACCAGCGCGACGGACGAAGCGGCGGCAGCACGTTGACGGTGAACATCTGCGCCAACAATGCTCTGCACAGCCAGGTGATCGTGAACAACGTGGGGCGCACGCGGGCGCGACGGACGACAGAACCCTCGCCCTGTCCGCATTGAACAAAGAAAAAGCCCCGCATCGCTGCGAGGCTTTTTCAGAACACTGGCGCCCGAAGTTGGACTCGAACCAACGACCCCCTGATTAACAGTCAAGTGCTCTAACCGGCTGAGCTATTCGGGCGGGGAGGCGAATGTTAAGCCCTCCCGCGCACCGATGCAAGACGTGCGATCCCCGGAATTACCAGCAGCCGGACACCGTGCTCTCGGCCGGCGTCTTCACCGACGCCTGGTTGATGGTGAGGGTGCCGCACTTGTCCCTTGCCTGTGTGTTCTGCGGTGTAGCAGTGATGGTGAAGGTGTTCGCGGTCTGCTGGATGGCCACGGTGTAGCGCGCAGTGCCGCCTTCGCGCGGCGAACGGTTGGTACCCAGTGCAAAGCCCGTGTAGGTGTTGTTGACCGTGTGGAAACGCTCGGCCCGCTGCGCATATTCCACCAGGTCGGCCTTGGCCTGGCCCCGGTGCGACTTGCGCACCTGGTCGTTGTAACTGGGCACCGCGATCGCGGCCAGGATGGCCACGACGGCGACCGTGATCATCAGCTCGATCAGGGTGAAGCCCGCGGCACCGTGGCGGCCGCGGCGGACTCGAGCGAAAGACAGGCTATGCATGCAGGCTCTCCGTTACTGGATCTGGCGCCAGGACTGGCGACCGCAGGGATAAGGCAGGTACATCGGCTGCGCGCCGGCCACGTTGACCACCATCCAGCACCCGCTGGGTGGCACCGTCGGCGGTGCCGAGCCCGGTGCAGCGGTGCTCGGTGCGCCGAGACGCGGCACGACCGATACTGCCACGTCCTTCACCGGTGCCGTACCACCCGTGTCCAGGGCTACTGCTGCGGTGTTCTCCGGGTAGGTATTGCCACCGGGCGAGCCCAAGCGGGCCGTGGCCAGGGCCGAGGCACCGGAGCGGGCATCCAGGCCGAACAGCCAGTTGCTGCCGACCGTGCTGCAGCCCGTCGATGTGGAGTTGGCCGCATAGGTCGGCATGAACACCACGCCGGACACTACCTCGGGGTAGCCGACGAAGCGCTCGCTCGCTGGCAGGTCGACATACCAGCCCGCCGCATTGGCAGGACGCGTGCCGGCGGCCATCGAGCGCGACATCCCATTTGCTGCGGCGGTCACGGTATACGGCATCAGGTTGCTGCGGGTCACCGTCGTGATGGTGGTACCGGAGGGGTCGGTGAACCCGTACAGCGACTGCGTGCTGGTGTCGGCCGGGTCGTTCACGAACGAGAAACTGCCGGTGCCGAACATCAGAAGCACGCCGCCGCCTTCGCCGGACGCAGCGGAGATGCCGCCCGTGATCGGCTGGCGCACCACCGAGCCGGATTCGGTGCGGGAC
>JAEWLO010000297.1 GCA_023457475.1 Pseudomonadota bacterium
GTGCGTCGGTTGGAGTGACCCCGGCACCCGGGGGCGGCCGCGATCAACCGTTGTCCTGCAGTGCCATCTGCATGTCCCGCTGCCGTCGCTTTTCACTGCGGGCGGTAATGAACCAGCCCACCACCGCGGCGATCGACACCGCCAGCACCATCAGCGTGGCCAGCGCGTTGATCTCCGGCTTGATCCCCATGCGCACCGAGGCGAACACCTTCATCGGCAATGTGGTCGAGTTCGGGCCGGCCACGAAGCTGGCAATGACCACGTCGTCCAGCGACAGGGTGAACGCCAGCAGCCACCCGGCCACCAGGGCTGGCGCGATGATCGGCAAGGTGATCTGGAAGAACACCTTCAGCCGGCTCGCCCCCAGGTCCATGGCCGCCTCTTCCAGCGAGCGGTCCAGTTCCTGCAGCCGCGAGGACACCACCACCGTCACGAAGGACAGGGTGAAAGTGACATGCGCGATCCAGATGCTGCCCACCCCGCGGCTGGGGAAGCCGGGAATGCCGCCCATCGCCACCAGCAGGGTCATCAGTGAAAAGCCGAGGATGACCTCCGGCATCACCAGCGGTGCGGTGATCAGCGCACCGAACACGGTCTTGCCCGGAAAGCGCCTGAACCGGGTCATCACCATCGCCGCCATCGTTCCGAGCACGGTGGCCGCCGACGCGGTCCAGAACGCCACCTTCAGGCTCACCCACAGCGCATCGAGGATCTGCCGGTTGCGCAGCAGTTCACCGTACCAGCGCGTGGAGAAGCCCGACCACACGGTGGCCAGCTTGGATTCGTTGAACGAATAGATCATCAACAGCAGGATGGGCAGGTACAGGAAGGCGAAGCCGATCGCCAGTACCGACCATCCCACCCAGCGGCTGCGCCGCACCATGCTCATGACAGCTTTCCTTCCAGCTCACGCTGCTGCACGCGGTTGAACAGCAGAATCGGCACCAGCAGCAGGAGAAGCATCACGATCGCCACGGCCGAGGCCGTCGGCCAGTCGCGGTTGTTGAAGAATTCGCCCCACAGCACGCGACCGATCATCAACGTGTCCGGCCCGCCCAGCATTTCCGGAATGACGAACTCACCCACCGCCGGAATCATCACCAGCATGCAGCCGGCGATGATGCCGCTGCGCGACAGCGGCAGGGTGATCCTGAGGAAGGCCTGCCAGGGCTTCGCGCCCAGGTCGTAGGCGGCCTCGAGCAGCCGGTGGTCCAGCTTGACCAGATTGGCGTACAGCGGCAACACCAAGAACGGCAGGTAGCAGTAGACGATGCCGATGTAGGCGGCAGTGGGCGTATAGAGAATCTGCAGCGGTGCGTCGATGACGCCGACCTTCAACAGCAGCTGGTTGAGCAGACCGTTGCGGTCGAGGATGCCGATCCACGCATACACCCGGATCAGGAACGACGTCCACGACGGCAGCACCACCAGCATCATCGCCACGTTCCGCGCGGCCGGCGACATCCGCGAGATCACGTAGGCCATCGGGTAGCCGATGACCAGGGTGAACAACGTGGCGATCACCGCGATCTTGATCGAACTCAGGTAGGCCAGGATGTACTGGCTGTCTTTCACCAGCGTGGCGTAGTTGCCCAGATGCAGCTTGAGCGAGAACGCGCCGTCCACGTACTCCAGCAGCCAGGTGTATGGCGGCGAGCCCACCTGGGTGCGGGCGAACGAAATCATCAGGATGATCAGGAACGGCACCGCGAAGAACAGCAGCAGCCACAGGTAGGGCGCGGCGATCACCGCGCTGCGCGTGCCCGGCACCCAGCGCTTCCAGCCGGCGGCGCTCATGAGGTCAGCACCACGCCATCGTTGTCGCGCCAGTGGACCCACACCGCATCTCCCCAGGTCAGGCCGTCGCTGGCCCAGCGCTGCGAGTTGGCGAAGTTGGCGAGCACCTTGGCCCCGCCCGGCAACCGCACGTGGTAGACCGAATGGCTGCCGAAGTACGCGATGTCCTCGATCACGCCCTGTGCCTTGTTGGTGTCGCCGGCCGGTTCTTCCTTGCCGATCATCACCTTCTCAGGGCGCAGCGCGAAGGCCACCTCCTGCCCTTCGTAGCCGGTGATGCCGTGGGCCACGTAGATGGGGGCCGGGAACAGCGGCGTGCGCACGGTGACGTACTCCGGCAGGTCTTCGTCGATCACGCCTTCGAACAGGTTCACCGAGCCGATGAAGCCGGCCACGAAGCGGTTGGCCGGCTGTTCGTAGATCTCATCGGGCTTGCCCACCTGCTGGATCCAGCCGGCGTCCATCACCGCGATGCGGGTGGCCATGGTCATGGCCTCTTCCTGGTCGTGGGTGACCATCACGCAGGTCACGCCCGAGTTCTCGATGATGCTCACCAGTTCCAGCTGCATCTGCGAGCGCAGCTTCTTGTCCAGCGCCCCCATCGGCTCATCCAGCAGGAGCAGCTTGGGCCCTTTCGCCAGCGAGCGGGCCAGCGCCACGCGCTGCTGCTGCCCGCCGGAGAGCTGGTGCGGCTTGCGCTTGGCCAGCTTGCCCAGCTGCACCAGGTCCAGCATCTCCCCGACCCGCTTGCGGATGGCGTCCTTGGACAGACCGTCCTGCTTGAGGCCGAAGGCGATGTTCTGCTCGACCGACATGTGCGTGAACAGGGCGTAGGACTGGAACATCATGTTGATCGGCCGCTGGTACGGCGGCAGCGCGTTGATGCGCTGGCCGTCCAGGTCGATGCTGCCCGCCGTGGGCGTCTCGAAGCCGCCCAGGCATCGCAGCAGGGTCGACTTGCCACTGCCCGACCCGCCCAGCAGGGCGAAGATCTCGCCCTTGCGGACATCCAGGTTGACGTCGTCGACGGCGACGAAGCCGTCGAATTCCTTGCGCAGCGCGCGGATGGACAGATAACCCGGCTCCAGCACCGGGATGACCTCGCCTTCCGGCTGGGCTTCAAAGGACATGGGCAGCGGCTCCGGGAGCGGCGTGACGTGGGTGGCTTATTTTAGACCCTAGGGGAGCGGGCGCGGGTGCGGGGTGAAGAGCGGCCGAGCAGAGTCCGGCGCTACGCGACGTCATGCACCGCCTGGGCC
>JAEWLO010000298.1 GCA_023457475.1 Pseudomonadota bacterium
CGCTGTCGTTCAACCGCAAGGAAGCCAAGGACCACGGCGAAGGCGGCACCCTGATCGGCGCGGACATGAATGGCAAGCGTGTGCTGATCGTGGATGACGTGATCACCGCCGGCACCGCCATCCGCGAAGCCCTGGCCATCATCAAGGGCGCGGGCGGCACCCCGGCCGGCATCGTGGTGGCGTTGGACCGCCAGGAGATCGCCTCGGACACCGACTCCCGTTCGGCCGCACAGGCCGTGGCCGAAGAGGCCGGAATTCCGGTGGTCGCCGTGGCCACGCTGGCCGACCTGCTTGATTTTGCCTCCGGAAATCCGGAACTTGTCGGGTACCGGCAGCCGCTGGAGGACTACCGGTCCCGCTACGGCACCCGTCCTACACGTTGATCGCAGCAGGGGGCTGCTCACCATGTCCAGGTTCACCACGTTCACATTGACCGCCGCCGCACTGGGCCTGTTGCTGGCCACGCCCGCGCTGCAGGCACAGCAGGCGCAGGCACCGAAGTACCAGCGGGTACAGGCCAAACAGAAGAAGCTGTACTGCTGGAACAACGGCAGCGAGCGGATCTGCAGCGACGCCCTGCCGCAGGACGCCGTGAACAGTGCGCGTGAGGAGTTCGGCGTGAAGAGCGGCCTGCGCCGCGGCGCGGTCGACCGCACCCTGACCAACGAGGAGCGCGCCACCGAAGCGGTGGCCGCGGCCCAGCGCCAGCTGGACCAGGCCGCGGAGGAAACCCGCGTGCGCACCGAGCAGGCCATGCTGTCCACGTATGAGAACGAAGACGACCTGCGCCGGGTGTTCACCGAGCGCACGGGGATCCTCGACAACAACGTGCAGACGGCCAGTTACAACGTGTCCAGCCTGCGCGATGCGCTGGTGACCCTGCTGGCCGGTGCCGGCGACCGCGAGCTGGCCGGCCAGCCGGTGCTGCCCAAGCAGGCCGACGACATCCGCCTGCGTCATGCCGAACTGCTGGCGCAGCAGAAGCTGCAGGCGTCGTTCGTGGCGCAGCGCCGGGCACTGGATACGGAGATCGAGGAAACGTTGCAGCGGTTCCGTGTGTTGAAGGGCACGGCCGTGGCGAACGATCCGCGGGGCTGAAGGTTTTATGCGTTTTTTACGCCCGGTCCGGTTGATGGGCGTGGAGCGTTTACGCGGGTGAGGCGGACGATGGCGACCTGACGTGGAGTGGTTCCACCTGGACGTCCCATGAGCCTGACCCTGCCTGTTGTTGCTGCCGCTGCCGCGGCGACCCCCACCCTGCCCGCGTGGCTTGCACTGCTGTGCGGCGTCGGGGTGCTGGTGGCTGCTGCCTATCTGATCTACGTCGTGCTGTCGCCCGAAGCGTTCTGACCGGAGCCGACCATGACCGAGATCGTGTTGATTCTGCTCGCCAGCATCGTGCTGGCTTTTCCGCTCGGGCTGTACCTGGCCCGGGTGATGCGCGGGGGGCCGATGCGCGGCGACGCGCTGTTCGGCCTTGTTGAAAGGCCCCTGTACTGGCTGCTGGGGGTAAACCCGGCCCGCGGCATGAACTGGCGCGGTTACGTGGGTGCGTTTCTGCTCAGCAACGCGGTGATCGCCGTGCTCGTGCTGGGCGTGTTCATGACGCAGGCCTGGCTGCCGCTGAACCCGGACCAGGTTCCCAACATGCGTTGGGACACGGCGCTGCACACGATGGTGTCGTTCCTCACCAACACCAACCAGCAGCACTATTCCGGCCAGGCGCAGCTGTCCTACTTCTCGCAGATGACCGCGATCACCGGACTGCAGGTGGTGACCCCGATGATGGGGCTGGCGCTGCTGGTGGCCACGCTGCGTGCGCTGTTTGGTGCCATTCCGATGCCTGCGACCGTCGCCCAGGCCGGGCCCGGCACCGACGGCGACCGCCACATCGACGTGGGCAACTACCATGCAGACGTGGTGCGCGCCTGCGTGCGCTTCCTGTTGCCGTTGTGCCTGCTGTGGGCGGTACTGCTCACCAGCCAGGGCGTTCCGTCCACGCTGGCGGGCGGCCCGACCGCCACGCCGATCGACGCCACGGCCGGCATGCAGGCACAGAAACTTCCGCTCGGACCTGTGGCGGCGATGGTGGCGGCCAAGCAGCTGGGGGCCAATGGCGGTGGCTGGTATGGCCCCAACAGCGCCTTCCCGCTGGAGAACCCGACCCCGCTGTCCAACGCGCTGGAACTGGTCAGCATCCTGCTGATCCCCATCGCGGTGGTGTTCATGCTGGGTGCCTTCACCGGGCGCAAGCGGCTGGCCGGGCTGGTGTTCGCCTGCATGCTGGCGATGTCCAGCGTGTCGGTGGCAGCCACGGTGTGGCTGGAAGGGCATTCGGCCACCGCTGCCAGCCCCCTGCTGATGGAAGGCAAGGAGGTGCGCTTCGGTGCGGATGGCACCGCGCTGTGGGCGGCGGTGACCACCCAGGTGACCAATGGTTCGGTCAACGGCATGCATGACTCGCTGAGCCCGCTGGCGGGCGCGGTGCCACTGGTGAACATGCTGGTGGGGGCGATCTGGGGCGGCATTGGCTGCGGCCTGCTGCAGTTCATCGTGTACCTGCTGCTGGGCGTGTTCCTGGCCGGCCTGATGACCGGACGCACGCCGGAGCTGTTTGGCCGCAAGCTGGAAACGCCGCAGATCCGCCTGCTGGCCCTGCTCGTTCTGCTGCAACCGATCACCCTGCTGGTGCTGACCGGCATCACCCTGGCGGTACCGTCGATCACCGGCAATTCCAATCCAGGCTTCCACGGGATCAGCCAGGTGTTCTATGAGTACGTATCGGCGTACGCCAACAACGGCTCGGGCTTCGAAGGGCTGGGCGATGCCACGCCATGGTGGAACCTGAGCACGACACTGGTGCTGCTGCTGGGCCGCTACCCGCTGCTGATCGTGCCGCTGATCCTGTGCGCGCAGCTGGCCGCCAAGCGACGCGCGCCGGAAACCGCCGGAACGCTTCAGCTGGAAACCCCCACTTTCGGCCTGACCCTGATCGCCGTGATCGTGATCCTGACCGTTCTGCAGTTCATGCCCGCGCTGGTGCTGGGACCGGTGGCCGACCACCTGTCGCTGGCCGCGCACTGAGACCCGATGCCATGAGACCCCTTTCCGTGAATGCTTCCCCCCGCCGGCAGCGGTTGCTGGACGCCGCCGGGCTGCGTAGTGCCCTGCTCGCCTCGGTCACCAAGCTGTCGCCACGCCATCTGATCCACAGCCCCGTGATGGCCGTGGTGATGGCCGGCACCGTGGTGGCTCTGCTGGTGACCCTGTCCGGCAGCGCCCCGCTGGGCTTCGGCCTGGCTGTCACCGGCATCCTGCTGCTCACCGTGCTGTTCGGCAACTTCGCCGAAGCGGTGGCCGAGGCACGCGGCCGCGGCCAGGCCGCGTCGCTGCGGCGGGCCCGCCAGGACCTGACCGCGCGCCGGTTGGCCGCCGCCCATGCAGGAGCCAGCGAGACCCACGTGCCGGCAGCCGAGCTGCGCCCGGGCGACCATGTGATCGTCAGCGCGGGCGAGCTGGTGCCGGCCGATGGTGAGATCGTGCAGGGCCTGGCCACCATCAACGAAGCGGCGGTGACCGGTGAATCGGCCCCCGTGCTGCGGGAAGCGGGTACCGACCGCAGCGGCGTGATCGGCGGCACCAAGGTGCTGTCTGACCAGATCATCGTGAAAATCACCGCCGAGCCAGGCCACAGCTTCCTCGACCGGATGATCGCGCTGGTGGAAGGCGCGAACCGGCAG
>JAEWLO010000299.1 GCA_023457475.1 Pseudomonadota bacterium
CCCATACCCCGCGCGCGCGGCGCATCGCCGAAAGCCTCGGCCGTCGCGCCCTGTACGTTGGCATCACCGCGGTGCTGGCGGTACCGGTGTGGTTCGCCACACGGGGACATTTCGATTCGACCCCGGCGGGTCCGAGCACCGCGTCGCTCGATGTGATTCCGGCGGCGGTTCCGGTCGCGCAGGGCGAGCCGGAAGCGCCGGCGGCCGCACCGGCAGCCGCGCCTTCGGCGGCTCCCGCCAATCCCTCGGCACCGTACCTGGCGTCGCTCACCCCGGTGCCGCGCCCGGCCGCGCCGGCTCCGGCCTCTGCGGGTGGCGCACTCAATCTGCAGTTCAAGGGTGACAGCTGGGTGGATATCTCCGCGCCCGATGGCCGTACCGTCGAGAAGGCACTGATCAAGGCGGGCGAATCGCGCAGCTTCTCCGCAGGCCAGGTTGCCCGCATGGTGCTGGGCAATGCCTCGGCGGTCGAGGTTCAGCAGGGCGGCGCTATCGTCGACCTTTCACCGTACCAGCGAGCCAACGTGGCGCGCTTTACGGTATCCTCTGACGGTTCCGTGGCTCCGGTTTCGCACTGAGTCACGGCTTCATTTCGACAATTCAATTCCAGACAGTCCCTCCTGATGGGCAGGGGCGAGAGTACGCATGGCGATCGACGACCTGCTCGACGAGCACGAACAAAGTGAACGCGTCCGCGGCTGGCTGCGGAACAACGGTGTGAGCATCATTGCCGGCGTGGCGATTGCCATTGGCGGCATCACCGGTTGGCAGTGGTGGCAGAAGCAGCAGGGCAATGAGCTGGCCAACGCCAACGCGCAGTACCAGACGGTGCTCAAGCAGCTGCAGGACAAGAAGCTGGACGAGGCAGCCAAGGGCGTGAAGGCGCTTGAGGGCGGCAAGGCCGCGCTGTATGCCGACCTGGCTGCGATGCAGCTGGCCAAGGCCCAGGTGGACGCCGGCAAGAACGACGACGCGCTGGTGACCCTCCGCGGCATCCAGGCAGATCCCGAATTCAAATCCGCCATCGACCAGCGCATTGCGCGACTGCTGATCGCCGGCGGCAAGCATGACGAGGCCATCAAGCAGCTTGGCAGCGCCACCGACAGTGCCAGCCTGGAAATCCAGGGCGATGCGCTGATGGCGGCCGGCAAGCGCGACGAGGCCCGCGGTCAGTATGAGAAGGCGCTCAAGACGCTGGACGTGGCGGCGCCGCAGCGGCGACTGCTGGAAATCAAGGTGATGGATGCCGGTGGCACGGTCACCGATCCTGCGGAGTCCGCGTAATGAAGCAGATGGTCATGATCAAGCGTGTTGCCACCCTGGTACTGATGGGCGTGGCGCTCTCCGGTTGCAGCACCGTCAAGGGCTGGTTCGCCGGGAAGGACGCGGAAGCGAAGAAGGCACTGGAGCCGGCTGAACTGGTGAAGTTCGAGCCGACCGTCAAGGTCGAGAAGGTCTGGAGCACCGGCGTTGGCAAGGGCGAGAAGCGCATCGGCGTCCGCCAGGGCCCGGTGGTCGCCGATGGCCGCGTGTATGCGGCCGCCATTTACGGCGGCGTGCGGGCACTGGACCTGCAGACCGGCAAAACCGTGTGGGAGTATGAACCGGCCAAGGTCAAGAAGCAGCCGAAGCTGCGTCTGTCCGGCGGTCCGGGGGTAGGTGAGGGCCTGGTGGTGATCGGCACGCTCGACGGCCAGGTCATCGCGCTGGACGCCAACGACGGCGCCGAGAAGTGGCGGGCCAAGGTTCCGGGCGAGGTCATCTCCGCCCCGGCCATCGCCCAGGGTATCGTCTTCGTGCGCAGCAACGACGGTCGCGTGACCGGCTTCGAGGCCTCCAACGGCACCCAGAAGTGGTTCAACCCGCGCGAACTGCCCGCGCTGACCGTGCGCGGCAACGCGCCGGTGGTGGCGGGTCCGGGCGTGCTGTTCATCGGCAACGACGATGGCAGCGTGGCCGCGCTGGCGATGCAGGACGGCCGCACCGTGTGGGACCAGATGGTCGCCAACGGCGAGGGCCGCACCGAGCTGGACCGCATGTCCGACGTGGACGGCGCACCGGTGCTGGAAGGCAACACCCTGTTCGTGAGCAGCTTCAAGAACCAGACCATGGCGATCGAAGGCCCGACCGGCCGTCCGCTGTGGGCCCGTGACCACGGCGGTGCCGGCGGCGTCGCCCTGACCTCGGGCAACGTGTTCGTCACCGACAACAAGGGCGGCGTGTTCAGCCTGGACAAGACCAGCGGCACCGCCATGTGGTCGCAGACCGGCCTGGCCCGGCGCTCGCTGACCGGTCCGGTGATCCATGGCGATTACGTTGTGGTCGGTGACTACAAGGGGTATCTGCACTGGTTGCGGACCGAAGACGGACAGTTCGCCGCGCGCGCCAAGACAGGCGGTGATCCGCTGAAGGCCGCGCTGGTGGTTGCCGATGGGATTCTGCTGGTGCAGAACGTTGATGGAAAGCTGACCGCATTCCGGTTGGCAAACTAAGGAGTTACCGCGATGCTGCCTTTGGTCGCCCTGGTTGGACGGCCGAATGTCGGCAAGTCCACCATTTTCAATGCGCTGACCCGTACCCGTGACGCCCTGGTCCATGACCAGCCCGGCGTCACCCGGGACCGCAACTATGGTGTGTGTCGTCTGGACGAGGACAATCATTTCCTCGTCGTCGACACCGGCGGTATCGCCGAGGACGAAGAAGGCCTGGCCGGTGCCACCGCACGCCAGGCCCGCGCCGCGGCCGGTGAGGCGGACCTCATCCTGTTCGTGGTCGATGCCCGTGAGGGCACGTCGGCACTGGATGACGAAATCCTGTCCTGGCTGCGCAAGCTCTCGCGTCCGACCCTGCTGCTGATCAACAAGATCGACGGCACCGACGAGGACGCCGTGCGCTCGGAGTTCTCGCGCTACGGGTTCAGCGAGATGCTCACCGTCTCCGCCGCCCACCGCCAGGGTCTGGACGACCTGCTCGATGAAGTGGTGCAGCGCCTGCCGGAAGAGGGCAGTGGCGAGGAGCTGGACAACGACCCGGCACGCATCCGCATCGCGTTTGTCGGCCGCCCCAACGTGGGCTAGTCGACCCTGGTCAACCGCATCCTCGGCGAGGAGCGCATGATCGCGTCCGAGGTGCCGGGCACCACCCGCGATTCGATCGCGGTGGACCTGGAGCGCGACGGCCGCCAGTACCGCCTGATCGACACTGCGGGGCTGCGGCGCAAGTCGCGGATCGACGAAGTGGTCGAGAAGTTCAGCGTGGTCAAGACCCTGCAGGCCATCGAGCAGTGCCAGGTGGCCGTGCTGATGCTGGATGCCGGTGAAGGCGTGACCGACCAGGACGCCAGCGTGCTGGGTGCCGTGCTCGACGCTGGCCGTGCGCTGGTGGTGGCGATCAACAAGTGGGACGGCCTGACCGATTACCAGCGCGAACAGGCCGAAACGCTGGTGTCGCGCAAGCTTGGTTTCGTGCCGTGGGCGGAAAACGTACGCATCTCGGCCAAGCATGGTTCGGGCCTGCGCGAGCTGTTCCGGGCGATCCACCAGGCGCATGCCTCGGCCACGCACGAGTTCAGCACCAGCGAGGTGAACAAGGCGCTGGAGATGGCGTACGAGTCCAACCCGCCGCCGGCCATCCGCGGCCATGTGTCCAAGTTGCGTTACGTGCACCCGGGCGGCTCCAATCCGCCGACCTTCATCGTGCACGGCACCCGCCTGAAGGACCTGCCGGAGTCGTACAAGCGCTACCTGGAGAACTTCTTCCGCAAGCGTTTCAAACTGATCGGCACGCCGGTGCAGTTCATCTTCCGCGAGGGCACCAATCCCTACGAAGGCAAGAAGAACGTACTTACCGAGCGCCAGATCGCGCGCAAGCGCCGCCTGATGAAGCACGTCAAGGGCAAGTAAGGGGTGCCGTCATCGCATATGCGCTGACGCCCCACGTTCTGACCTGGTAGCGCCGGCCGTTGGCCGGCCCAGGCGGTCCCGGTGATAATGGCCGCATGGATATCCCGGAGATTTCTCCAGAACAGGCCCGCCAGCGGCACGCCCAGGGCGCGGTGCTGATCGACGTGCGCGAAGCGCACGAGTGCGCCTGCGGCATGGCCGAAGGCGCCCTTGGTATTGCCAAAGCCGATCTCGAGGCGGACCCTTCCGCCCATCTGCCGGCCACCCACACCGAAATCCTGCTCATCTGCCAGAGCGGCCGCCGCTCGCTGGCGGCCGCCCAGATCCTTGCCGCGCACGGCTACCCCCACATCGCTTCCGTCGCCGGTGGCACCACCGCGTGGCGCGCGGCCGGCCTGCCGATGGTGCAGCCGCTGCAGACCGACGCCGAGCGTGACTTCAACGAACGTTATTCCCGCCATCTGCTGCTGCCGCAGGTCGGCGAGCAGGGGCAGCGCACACTGCAGCGGGCCCGGGTGCTGGTGGTGGGCGCGGGCGGGCTCGGCTCGCCGGCCGCCTTCTACCTGGCGGCGGCCGGGGTAGGGCACCTGCGTATCGCCGACGACGACATCGTCGAGCGCAGCAACCTGCAGCGTCAGATCCTGCACACCGAGGCCAGTGTCGGGCAGCCCAAGGTCGCATCCGCGCGCGAACGTCTGCTGGCGCTGAATCCGCAGCTGGAGGTGGAGGCTGTGCGGGAACGGGTTACGTCAGCCAACATCGATGCGCTGCTGCAGGGCGTGGACGTGGTGCTGGATGGTTCGGACAACTTTCCCCTGCGCTACCTGCTCAACGACGCCTGCATCCAGCACCGGCTGCCACTGGTGTATGGCGCGGTGGAGCGGTTCAACGGGCAGGTGAGCGTGTTCGACGCTGGCCGCCAGCGTGGGGTTGCCCCATGCTACCGCTGCCTGTTCCCCGATCCGCCGCCGCCGGAGTTCGCGCCGAACTGCGCCGAGGCCGGCGTGCTCGGCGTGCTGCCGGGAATGGTCGGCCTGCTGCAGGCGACCGAGGTACTGAAGCTGCTGCTGGGCATCGGGGAGCCGCTGGCAGGGAGACTGCTGAACTTCGATGCGTTGGCCATGCGGTTCCGCGAAGTGCGGCTGCGGCCGGATCCGGGGTGCCCGCTGTGCGCGCCTGATGTCGCGTTCCCGGGATACATCGACTACGCCGCCTTCTGCAGGAACCCGACGTAGCGCCACGCCCTGCGTGGCTGCGCAGACATCGGACACCGCGAAGCCACGCAGGGCGTGGCTCTACGCAACGATCGACACATCTCTGGTGAGTTTGTTCCATTTCTGGCACAAACAGGCACCCGAAAGTTGCTATGTCCCTGCGTCAATCTGTCCTATCGTGACGGCTGATCGGGGTTTGCAAGGACATACCGCATGGCGGTGGAAGCAGGTGCCAGCAGCGAGCTGGTGAAAGTGGTCGCCCTGCTGGGCGCGGCCGTGGTGATGGTGCCGTTGTTCCGTCGCCTCGGGCTGGGCTCGGTGCTGGGTTACTTCGCCGCAGGTCTGGCGATCGGCCCGTTCGGGTTCGGCTGGTTCTCCGACCCCCAGGCCATTCTGCATACCGCCGAACTCGGCGTGGTGATGTTCCTGTTCGTCATCGGCCTGGAAATGCGGCCGTCGCACCTGTGGAGTCTGCGCAAGGAAATCTTCGGCCTGGGCACGCTCCAGATCGTCGTCTGCGGTGCGGTGCTCACCGGCGTGTGCATGCTGTTCGGCTTCCCGTTGCCGGTTGCCTTCATCGGCGCGGCCGGTTTCGTACTCACTTCTACCGCGGTGGTGATGCAGCTGCTGGCCGAACGCGGCGACATCGCGCTGCCGTCCGGCCAGAAGATCGTCTCCATCCTGCTGTTCGAAGATCTGCTGATCGTGCCGCTGTTGGCGGTCGTCGCGCTGATGGCTCCGGTGCATGCCGATGCCGGCGGGCCCTCGCGCTGGGTCAGCATCGGCATCGGGGCCGGGGCCATCGTCGGGCTGGTGCTGGTGGGCCGCTTCCTGCTCAACCCGCTGTTCCGCATCCTGGCCGCAGCCAAGGCACGCGAGGTGATGACGGCCGCCGCGCTGCTGGTGGTGCTCGGTGCCGCGCTGCTGATGCAGCTCGGTGGCCTTTCCATGGCGATGGGTGCTTTCCTGGCCGGCGTCCTGCTCAGCGAGTCCACCTTCCGCCATCAGATCGAAGCGGACATCGAACCGTTCCGCGGCATCCTGCTCGGGCTGTTCTTCCTCAGCGTCGGCATGGCGCTGGATCTTACCGTGGTGGCCAACAACTGGCCGCTGATCGTGTCCGGCGTGCTCGCGCTGATGCTGGCCAAGGCCGTCTGCATCTATGTGGTCGCCCGCATCCTCGGCAGCGATCATCACCAGGCGCTCGATCGCGGCGTCGTCATGGCGCAGGGCGGCGAGTTCGCATTCGTGCTGTTCTCGGCCGCTGCCGCCGCCGGTGTCATTGGCATCGAAGTCAATGCCAACCTCACCGCCATCGTGGTGCTGTCGATGGCGCTGACGCCGCTGTTCGTGCTGCTGCACGACAAGCTGATGCCGGCACGCGAAGTCTCCCTCGATGGCGTGGACACGGCCGACGGGATGTCCGGCAGCGTGCTGATGATCGGCTTCGGCCGCTTCGGCCAGGTGGCCAGCCAGTCGCTGCTGGCCCGCGACGTGGACGTGACCATCATCGACAACGACGTGGACATGATCCACAACGCCGAACGCTTTGGCTTCAAGATCTATTACGGCGACGGTACCCGGCTGGACGTGCTGCACGCCTCCGGCGCCGCCACCGCGCGCGCGATTGCCGTCTGCGTGAACAATGCCCAGGAAGCCGACCGCATCGTCGAGCTGGTCTCGCACGAGTTCCCGCAGGCCAAGCTGCTGGTGCGGTCGTACGACCGCGAGCACTCGCTGCGTCTGATTCATGCCGGTGTCGACTACCAGATCCGCGAAACCTTCGAATCGGCGCTGATGTTCGGCCAGGCCGCGCTGGTGGAGCTGGGCGCGGATGAGGACGACGCGCGTGATATCGCCGAGCAGATCCGCGAGCGCGACGCCGAACGTTTCGAGCTGGAAATGGCCGGCGGCGACCTGCGGGCCGGCGCGCACATGGTGTTCGGCAGCGCGCTGCCGGGTGTGCCCACGCCCACCCCGTTCACCGCGCCCAAGCGCAAGGCCAAAACCCTCAACGCGGAAGATGTGGATCGGTAGGGCGGGCCTCTGGCC
>JAEWLO010000300.1 GCA_023457475.1 Pseudomonadota bacterium
GTACGGCGGGGCCCTCCCGCCCACGACAAGGCCCGGAAACCGGCCTTTGTCATTTCCCACATCTCCGGAAACCGCATGTCCACGCCGCCGCCCCCGATTTCCCATACCACCGAAATGGTCATTGCCACCGTGGCCGGTGCCGCCATCGGCCTCAGCACGGAAAACTATCTGCTGGGCATCGGGATCGGCATCGCGCTGGGCATCGGCCTGAGCGTGGCCAAGACGCTGTACCTGGACTACAAGCGCCGCAGACGCTGAGTCGCCTTGCGCGGGTGCGCGGCACGCGGCACGATGCGCTGGCACGGTCGCATGACGCGGCCGTCCACATCATTCCAGGGGGAATACCATGCGTCATTCCAAGCGCGCGGCAGCGGCCGTGCTGCTGTGCTGCGCCTCGCCCGCCTTCGCGGGCACCGTCCATGTGCAGGATCCGGTGCCGTTCTCGGAGAGCGCGTACATCGCCGACAACATCAAGACCGAGTGCCGGATGGGCGCGCAGCTGGCTACCGCACTGGGTGCCAACGCGCCGAAATTCGGCAATACCATCGTCTTCGACAGCGAAACCGTCACCGAGGGCCGCGTGCTTCAACTGGAGCTGGTCGAAGCGCAGAGCGCCGGCAACGCCTTCTCGGGCCATTTCAAGTCCGCCACGGTGCGCGGCGTGCTGCTCGATGATGGCCAGAAGGTCGCAGCCGTGACTGCCCGGCGGGTGTCGCGCGGCGGGGCGTTCGGCGGCTTCAAGGGCTCGTGCGACGTGCTGGAACGCACCGTCAACGCCATCGGTGCCGACCTCGCCGAGTGGCTGGCCAACCCGACCGACAACGCCAGACTCGGCGATTTCTGACCCCGTGCCCCCGGCGACGTAGAGCCACGCCCTGCGTGGCTTCGACCGTGTCTGGCACCCCGACGCCAGCGTAAACTACACGCTGGCGTATTCCGTTGGTGGCCCATGTTCGACACTTCCCCGCAGCTCGACTGTGCAGGCCGCGTGCTGCGGCTGGACCGCCCGCGCGTGATGGGCATCGTCAATGTCACGCCGGACTCCTTCTCGGATGGCGGCGCACACGACACAGTGGACGCTGCCGTGGCTCACGGGCTGCAACTGATCGCAGAAGGTGCGGACCTTCTCGATATCGGTGGCGAGTCCACCCGCCCGGGTGCCGCACCGGTGTCGGTGGAAGAAGAGCTGCGTCGCGTGGTGCCGGTGATCGAACGTCTGGCGGCAGAGACCACGGTTCCGCTCAGCATCGACACCTTCAAGCCCGAGGTCATGCGCGCCGCCGTCGCCGCCGGCGCCGGGATGATCAACGACATCCATGCGCTGCGCCAGGAAGGCGCCTTGGCCGCCGCAGCGGACCTCGGCGTGCCGGTGGTGCTGATGCACATGCAGGGCGAACCCGGCAGCATGCAGGACACCCCGCACTATGACGACGTGGTGGCGGAGGTGCACCGGTTCCTGGCCGAGCGCATGTTCTCTGCCGAGATGTCCGGCATCGCGAAGAAGAACCTGGTGATTGATCTGGGCTTTGGCTTCGGCAAGACCACGGCGCACAACATGACGCTGCTCGCCCGCTCGGAACGGTTCCTGGAACTGGGCGTACCGATGCTGGCCGGTCTGTCGCGCAAGCGCAGCATCGGCGAGCTGACCGGCCGCGAAGATCCGCGCGGGCGCGTGGCCGGTTCGGTTGCCGCCCACCTGATCGCAGCGCAGCGCGGCGCGACCCTCCTCCGCGTGCACGACGTGGCCGCCACCGTGGACGCGCTCAAGGTGTGGGCGGCGGTGGATGCCGTGCCGACCCCGCGTGTGGACGCAGCACCGGCCGTGCCGCGCTGGCCGGACGAGGACTGATGGGAGCCGATCAACGACCGCTGGCGATCGCGGTGATGGGCCCGACCGCATCGGGCAAGACCGCGACCGCCATCGCATTGGCGCAGCGGCTGGGCGGAGAGATCGTGAGCGTCGACTCGGCGCTGGTCTACCGTGGCCTGGACATCGGTTCGGCCAAACCCGATGCCGCCGAGCGGGCACAGGTTCCGCACCACCTGCTGGACCTGCGCGATCCTTGGCAGACCTATTCGGCCGCCGAGTTCGCCGCCGACGCCGAGCGGGTGGTGGCCGATATCGTCGCGCGCGGGCGCATGCCGATCCTGGCCGGCGGCACGGGCCTGTACTTCCGTGCGCTGCTACAGGGGCTGTCGCCGATGCCGGCGGCCGACCCCGCGCTGCGCGCCGCGATCACCGCGCAGGCCGAAACGCATGGCTGGGCCGCCCTGCATGCCGAGCTGGCGGCCGTCGACCCGGCGGCGGCCGCGCGCATTCATGCCACCGACCCGCAGCGCATCCAGCGGGCCCTGGAGGTGTACCGGCTGACCGGGACCCCGATCAGTGAATGGCAGAAGCGTCCGGGCGTTGATCGCCTTCCGGTGCGGTGCCTGAAGCTGGTGCTGGCCCCGCGCGATCGCGCGGTGTTGCACCAGCGCATTGAAACCCGCTTCGACCGCATGCTCGCCGATGGCTTTCTGGACGAGGTGCGCGGGCTGCGCGCGCTGCCGCAGATGGCCGCCGTGGCTGCGCCGCTGGACCTGCCCGCAGTGCGGGCAGTGGGCTACCGCCAGGCCTGGGAGTTTCTGGATGGCCAGGGCAGTGCCGGCGACCTGCGCAATCGGGGCATCTACGCCACCCGGCAGCTGGCCAAGCGTCAGCTGACCTGGCTGCGCGGGGAGCTTGATGCGCGTTGGTTCGACCCCCATCTGGAGGGGAGCGCGCTGGCCGATGCCGTGGCCGCGTTTACCGGGCACTGAGCCACGCTTTCACGCCTCGCGCCCGTGTACCATCAAGGGTCCAGCGGGCGGCGGGGACCGTGGCCACGGCTGGACCCACCCAATAAAAACAATAATCAGGAGTGTGCAATGTCCAAGGGGCAATCGCTGCAGGATCCGTTTCTGAATGCACTTCGGCGCGAGCGCGTGCCGGTCTCGGTGTATCTGGTCAATGGCATCAAGCTGCAGGGAACGATCGAATCGTTCGACCAGTTTGTGGTCCTGCTGCGCAATACGGTCAGCCAGATGGTGTACAAGCACGCCATCTCCACCGTGGTGCCGGCGCGCAATGTCCGGGTCGGACCCGGTGGCGGCTATGTGCAGTCCAATGAAGGCGGCAGCGATGATGCCGCAGGTGATGACGACGTTGAATGAAGCAGTAACCATCGGAGTGATGCGTGTTTGACCGTTCCAAGCGGGGCGAACACGCGCTCCTGATCCAGCCCCATGCCGGCAAGCTGGAAGACGACGTGCTGGAAGAGTTCTCCGATCTGGCCCGCTCTGCCGGAGCCAGCATCGCGGCAACCCTGACCGCACGCATCGACCGGCCGAACCCGTCCGTGCTGATCGGGTCCGGCAAGCTGGACGAAATCAAGGCAGCGGCCGAAGCCACCGGTGCCGACCTGGTGCTGGTCAACCACGCGCTGTCGCCCTCTCAGGAGCGCAATCTGGAGCGGTTCCTGGAGCGCCGGGTGATCGACCGCACCGGGCTGATCCTGGACATCTTCGCCCAGCGTGCGCACAGCCATGAAGGCAAGCTGCAGGTTGAACTGGCGCAGCTGCGCCACATGTCGACACGCCTGATTCGCGGCTGGACCCATCTCGAGCGCCAGCGCGGCGGTTCGATCGGTCTGCGCGGTCCTGGCGAAACCCAGCTGGAAACCGACCGTCGCCTGCTGCAGAAGCGGGTCGAACAGTTGCAGAAGCGACTGGAGAAGGTCGAGGTGCAGCGCACCCAGATGCGCCGTGCCCGCGTGCGCAGCGAGTTGCCGCGCGTGGCGCTGGTGGGCTACACCAACGCCGGCAAATCGACCCTGTTCAACGCGCTGACCGGAGCCGAGGCCTACGCGGCGGACAAATTGTTCGCCACGCTGGATCCGACGGTGCGCCGCATCGCCGTGCCCGGTGGCAACGTGGTGCTGGCCGATACCGTCGGCTTCGTCCGCGATCTGCCGCACGAGCTGGTGGCCGCCTTCCGCGCGACCCTGAGCGAGGCGCGGGAAGCCGACTTTCTGCTGCATGTGGTGGACGCGGCCGATCCGCATCGCGAAGAACGGATCGCCCAGGTTGACGAGGTGTTGAACGAGGTCGGTGCCGGCGAGCTGCCGCAGATGCTGGTGTTCAACAAGATCGATCGCATGGAAGGGGGCGAGGTCCGCCACGACGGCCAGGACGGCATTCCGGATCACGCGCGCCGCGAACGCGTCTGGATCTCGGCGCGGGACGGCCTCGGCCTGGAACTGCTGCAATCGGTACTGGGCAAGCGCCTGGGCCTGCAGCACGTCAGTGGCGACCTCCGCCTGCCGCCGACCGCTGGCCGCCTGCGCTCGCGCCTGCACCAGCTGGAAGTGGTGCGCGGCGAGCAGAGTGACGAAGAAGGTTGGTTGTTGCAGGTCGAGATCCCCATCGCCGAAGCCGAAAAACTGGCGGCCGGCGAAGACGGCGGGCCGATCCGTGCGCTGCTGCCCGAGAAGCTTCCCGAATGGTGAGTCGCGCATGAGCATCCCCACCGATGTCGAGCTCGATGCCTTGGCCCGCAGCGCCGGCCTGCGCCTGCAGCAGGCGGGGCTGCAGCTGGTCACCGCCGAAAGCTGCAGTGGCGGCTGGATCGCCAAGGTGATGACCGACATTGCGGGTTCCTCGGCGTTCTTCGACTGCGGCATGGTGGTGTACAGCTACGAAGCCAAGCAGCGCCTGCTGGGCGTGCGCGCGCAGACCCTGGAGCAGTTCGGAGCGGTCAGCCGCGAGACGGTGATGGAAATGGTGTCCGGGGCCCTGGTCAATTCCGGGGCCGGTGTCGCGGTCGCGGTGACCGGCATCGCCGGGCCGGGCGGCGGCAGTGCGGACAAGCCGGTCGGCACGGTCTGGATCGCCTGGAAGCAGCGTGGCGGCTATGCCCGCGCGCAGCTGTTCCAGTTCGAGGGCGATCGTGAGGCGATCCGCCGGCAGACCGTTCAGCAGGCGCTTGCCGGAATCTTCGCACCGGTGTGACATGCTGGGCGGGTACAGGCAACGGAGCGCAGCGGCATGTGGGAAACACTGGGAACCGTCCGTGACCTGGGCCGGCTGCAGGAAATCGCATCGGTCCTGATCCGCTACGGCTTCGGCGATCTCGTGCGCCGGATCGGCCTGGCCGATGTGCTCGAGCGCGCCGGCCGGCTGCTGCACTGGAACGACACCCAGCACATTCTGCGCATGACCGCCCCGGTTCGGGTACGGCGGGCCATGGAAGACCTGGGTCCCACCTTCGTGAAACTGGGCCAGATTCTGGCCACGCGCGTGGACCTGTTCCCGCCGGACTGGATTGCCGAATTCTCGCAGCTGCAGAACGCCGTGCCGGCCCTCCCGTACGACCAGGTGCGCGGCCAGCTGGAAGCCGACCTCGGCGGGCCGCCTGAAACGGTGTTCACCTGGCTCGATCCCATTCCCCTGGCGGCAGCGTCGCTCGCGCAGGCGCACCGTGCCACCCTGCACGATGGCAGCGAGGTGGTGCTCAAGATCCGCCGGCCGGGCATCCGCGATGTGATCGAGGCCGACCTGCGCCTGTTGGCGCGTCTGGCCGAGATCGTCGAGGCACGGCTGCCGGATCTGAAGCGGTATCGGCCCGCTGAAGTGGTGCAGCAGTTCCAGGTGTCGCTGCGGCGCGAGCTGGATTTCGCTGCGGAATGCCGCAATGCCGAGCGCATCGCGCGCAACTTCGCGGGCCGCACGGAGATTCTGATTCCACGCGTGCACTGGCAGTGGACCTGCGAAAGCCTGAACGTGCAGGATTTCGTGGACGGCATTCCGGGCGGCGACCTCACCGCCGTGGATGCCACCGGGCTCGACCGGGTCCGTCTGGCCCGGACCGGCGCGCGCATCGTGCTCAAGATGGTGCTGGAAGACGGCTGCTTCCACGCCGACCCGCACCCCGGCAACATCATCTACCTGCGCGACGGCCGCATCGGCGTGATCGATTTCGGCATGGTCGGCGCGCTCTCCGAACAGCGCCGCTTCCAGGTGGCGCAGCTGCTGCATGGCCTGGTCAACCAGGAGCCGGAAGCCGTGGCGGACGTGCTGCTGGACTGGGCGGGCGGCGTGGAAGTGGACGAGTCCCGCCTGCAGCAGGACATCGGCGTGTTTGTCGACCAGTACCGGGGCGTGCCGCTGAAGGACCTGCACATGGGCCTGATGCTGGGCAACATCACCCAGCTGCTGCGACAGTATTCGCTGACCCTGCCGGCCGACCTCGCCCTGATGATCAAGGCGTTCCTCACCCTGGAAGGCATGGGCCGTCAGCTTGATCCCCAGTTCGACATGGCCAGTGCCGCTCGGCCTTACCTTGAGCGGGTGATGCTGCAGCGCTATGCCCCTTCCGCCGTGCTCAAGCGCGGACGCCAGACCCTGATGGGGGCCTTGGACCTGATCGGCGACCTGCCGCGTGATGTGCGCAGGTTGCTGCAGATGGCGCGGCATGGGCGGCTGCAGCTGAAGGTGGAAACCCATGCGCTGGAGGGCTTTGGAGAACAGGTCAACCGTGCGGCCAACCGGCTGGTGGTGGGCATTGTCACCGCCGCCCTGATCATCGGCTCGTCGATCGTGATGCACAGCGTGGGGGGCATTTCCAGCCGCTGGCTGCTGGCGCTGGGCGTGGCCGGGTTCGTGGGCGCGGGGTTCTGCGGGGTGTGGATACTGATTTCGATCCTGCGGAACCGGTGATGGGAGGCGTGCGTGTCCTCGCGGTGCCGGACACGGGCGACGCTTCTTCGTTCGTGTGGGCGGTCTCGTCCGGGGTAGGCTCCGGAATGGGTGCGAAGCCACGCAGGGCGTGGCTCTACGTGAATTGATACGTGCCTTCGTCGGGATGGCGCTGTTGCTTCGCTTTTTATCCTTGAGGTCTTGCATGCGCTGACCGTTAGTAGTATTACTACTAACCATGGACCTGACCGACACCCAGCAGGCGATCCTGCAGTTGATCGCCGAGCGTATCGAGACCGACGGCGCGCCGCCGTCGCAGACAGAAATCGCCCGCGCGCTAGGCTTCAAGGGCGTGCGTGCCGCGCAGTACCACCTGGAGGCGCTGGAGCAGGCCGGGGCGATCCGTCGCATCCCAGGCCAGGCCCGCGGCATCCGCCTGGTGCAGGCTCCCGTGCCGCAGGACGGCCTGCCGGAATCGCTGCCTGCGCCGGCACTGCCCGACGACGTGCTGCGTCTGCCGGTGCTCGGCCGCGTGGCCGCCGGCCTGCCGATCGGCGCGGACATCGGCTCCGACGACTTCGTCGTGCTGGACCGCGTGTTCTTCTCGCCGGCCCCGGACTACCTGTTGAAGGTGCAGGGCGACTCGATGATCGACGAGGGCATCTTCGACGGCGATCTCATCGGCGTGCACCGCACCCGGGACGCCCGGTCCGGCCAGATCGTCGTGGCCCGCATCGATGACGAGATCACCGTCAAGCTGCTGAAGATGGGCAAAGACCGCATCCGGCTGCTGCCGCGCAACCCCGATTACAAGCCGATCGAAGTCCTTCCCGACCAGGATTTCGCGATCGAAGGGCTGTATTGCGGCCTGCTGCGGCCCAACCGCTGATCTCTTCAATGCAACAAACGCGCGGTCTTTTGTGGCGATTCTCTGGTTTGGCTGAGGTTGGTACGGATGTCCGATAATTTTTTTCCGAACGCCGGGCAGAATCTCAGCCTGTGCGATACGCCAACCTTAAAGTGACCCCGTGGCCAAGAAAACTCCCAAAGACACCCCTTCCAACGACATGACCTCTGCAAGGACCCCTCCGATGGACGAGAACAAAAAGCGCGCCCTGACCGCCGCCCTGAGCCAGATCGAAAAGCAGTTCGGCAAGGGCTCGGTGATGCGCATGGGCGACCGCGTGATCGAAGCCGTCGAGATCATCCCGACCGGTTCGCTGATGCTCGACATCGCGCTGGGCATCGGCGGCCTGCCGAAGGGCCGTGTCGTGGAAATCTACGGTCCGGAATCCTCGGGCAAGACCACCCTGACCCTGCAGGCCATCGCCGAGTGCCAGAAGAAGGGGGGCACCGCCGCTTTCATCGACGCCGAGCACGCCCTTGACCCGATCTACGCCGCCAAGCTGGGCGTGAACGTGGACGACCTGCTGCTGTCGCAGCCGGACACCGGTGAACAGGCGCTGGAAATCGCCGACATGCTGGTCCGCTCCGGCTCGATCGACATCGTGGTGATCGACTCGGTCGCCGCGCTGACGCCCAAGGCCGAAATCGAAGGCGAGATGGGCGACCAGCTGCCGGGTCTGCAGGCCCGCCTGATGAGCCAGGCGCTGCGCAAGCTGACCGGCAACATCAAGCGTTCCAACACCCTGGTGGTCTTCATCAACCAGCTGCGCATGAAGATCGGCGTGATGATGCCGGGCCAGAGCCCGGAAACCACCACCGGTGGCAACGCGCTGAAGTTCTACGCCTCGGTTCGCCTCGACATCCGCCGTATCGGTGCGATCAAGAAGGGCGATGAAATCATCGGTAACCAGACCAAGATCAAGGTCGTCAAGAACAAGCTGGCTCCGCCGTTCAAACAGGTCATCACCGAGATTCTGTACGGCGAAGGCATCAGCCGCGAAGGCGAACTGATCGACATGGGCGTGGAAGCCAAGCTGGTCGAGAAGGCGGGTGCCTGGTACAGCTACGGTGAAGAGCGCATCGGTCAGGGCAAGGACAACGCCCGCGGCTACCTGCGTGACAACCCGCAGGTTGCCCAGCGCCTGGAAGCCGAGCTGCGCGAGAAGTTCCAGCCGGCCGAAGCCCAGCGTGAAGCGGGCGACGACGAAGGCGACGACGAGTAAGTTTTCCTGCGGGGCAGGGCGGCGCCGTCAGTGACGCCGGCCCTGTCCCGCAGTTTCCGTACTGAAGGTTCCCATGCACGACTCCGACGCCCCGGAAACCGGCCGCAGGAAGCGCCGCGTCCGTGAACAGACCCCCGTCCAGCGGGCGCTGGGGCTGCTGGTACGGCGTGAACATTCACGCAAGGAACTCACCCGCAAGCTCACTTCGCGCGGGATCGAGACCGATGCCGCCGAGGCGGCGGTTGAAAAACTGACCGAGGCGGGCTGGCAGGACGACACCCGGTTTGCCGAAAATCTGGTGCGGATGCGTGCCAACACCGGCTATGGTCCCCTTCACATCCGGGCCGAGCTCGGTACCCATGGCCTGGACAGCGAGCAGGTCAGCGCGGCCATGGACACCTTCGAGGGCGACTGGATCGAGAACGCCCGCGACCTGGTCCGTCGCCGCTTCGGCGAGGCCGGCCCGCAGGACCTCGTCCAGCGCCGAAAGGCGGCCGACCTCCTGGCCCGCCGGGGCTTCGACGGCGACAGCATCCGCCGCGCCACCCGCTACGACATCGAGGAATGAACCCCCGACCGGGTACCCGGGGCGTGTCCCTACGCGGCTCCGGCCTGTTACCCTTGGTGGTTTCGGCGGTCCTGCGTTTTGACACCCGGCCATAGGGGCTGCGTGCCAGGGACCGACCGGCCCGCAGACAGCCAGCCCCCATGACCGAATCCGCCAAATTCTCCACTTCCCAGATCCGCAGCGACTTCCTTGAGTTCTTCAAGGGCAAGGGCCACACCATCGTGCCGTCGGCACCGCTGGTACCGGGCAACGACCCGACCCTGATGTTCACCAATTCCGGCATGGTGCAGTTCAAGGACGTGTTCCTTGGCGCGGAGAAGCGCAGCTACGTGCGCGCGGCCGATGTCCAGCGCTGCCTGCGTGCCGGCGGCAAGCACAACGACCTCGACCAGGTCGGCTACACCGCCCGCCACCACACCTTCTTCGAGATGCTGGGCAACTGGTCGTTCGGCGACTATTTCAAGAAGGACGCCATCGCCTGGGCCTGGGAACTGCTCACCCAGGTGTGGAAGCTGCCGGCCGAACGCCTGCTGGTCACCGTGTACCAGACCGACGACGAAGCCTACGCGTTGTGGCGCGACATGATCGGCATTCCCGAAGCGCGCATCGTGCGTATCGGCGACAACAAGGGCGCGCCGTATGCCTCGGACAACTTCTGGCAGATGGCCGACACCGGCCCGTGCGGCCCGTGCACCGAGATCTTCT
>JAEWLO010000301.1 GCA_023457475.1 Pseudomonadota bacterium
CCTTGACGGTGTTCTCGGCCAACCCGAGCTCGTAGGCAATCTGTTTGTTGAGCAGGCCATCGGCCAGACACAGCAGCACGCGGAACTGCTGCGGGGTGAGCTGGGCCAGTCGCGCGGCCAACAACGCGTCGGATTCGCTGCGCTCCGGGGCCATGGCGGGGAACCACAGGCCGCCATCCAGTACCGCCTGCACGGCCTGACCGATGGTATCGGCCGGGGCGGACTTCGGGATGAAACCGGCCGCGCCGAACTGCTGGGCGCGGCGGATGACGCGGGGGTGGTCGTTGGAGGAGACGATGACCACCGGAATGTCCGGGTGCGAGCCGCGCACGTGCAGCAGCGAGGAGAAGCCGCGGGCTCCGGGCATGGTCAGGTCGAGCAGGACCAGTTCGATGTCGGGGTGCTGGTCGAGTGCGGTTTCGAGTGCGGTGGCGCTGGCGACTTCGATCACTTGTACGCCTGGGAGGGACTGGCGCAGGGAGTGGACGACGGCTGCTCTGAGCAGGGGGTGGTCGTCGGCTACCAGGATGGTGAGGTTGGTCATGGGTTGATTGTACGGGGTGGCATGGGGTCATGAGGGCCGGCCGCGCCCCCGTAACACACGACAATGAGATTGAAGAACGCGTCGCAACGCGCCCGGGCAATGGAAGTGCCGTGGCACCCTGTGGTCAGGGGAGCATGCTGCCGCGCCATGCGTCGAGGAACTGGCGGCGCTTCAATGCATCGAGGTACACCAACAGACCCGGCCCCAGCTGGATGGGACGGTAGCTGCGCTCGGGGGTACCGCCCTTCTGCTGCGGACGCTGGCCCGGAATGATCGGCATCAGCCGGGCTTCGCGGGAGAGCACCTGCTGACCGCGGGGCGAGAGCAGGTAGTCCAGGAAGCGTCGCGCTTCGAACGCGTGGCGGCTGCTGCGCGGGATGATGGCGGTGCGCAGCACCACGAGGGTGTAATCCTCGGGTTCGATGATGCCCAGCGGTTCGCCGGCGTCGATGCGGGCCTGGGCGTAGGAGCCGAGTACGTTGTAGACCAGCGAGAGCTGGCCGCTGCTGACCTTGTCCAGCAGCACGCCGGTGCGTTCTTCCAGCTCCACCCCGTTGTCGCCCAGCGCCCCGAGCAGCGCGCCGGCCATGCTGCCGCGCTGGCCGTCCTGGGTGGCCAGCAGATACCCCACGCTGCTGCGCTGCACGTCGTAGGTGCCGACCTTGCCGGCCAGCGGTGCGTCCGGCGCGCGCAGCAGCTCGAGCAGCTGGCGGCGGGTACGCGGCACGCGGGCGGCGGGCAAGACGCGGGTGTTGTAGACCATGGCCACCGGCTCGTAGCTGATGCCGAAGGCTTCGTGCCGCCACTGCGCCCAGTCCGGCAATGCGTCGGTCTGTGCGGAGCGATGGGGCAACGCGTAACCGTCATTCACCAGTTTGGTCTGCAGGTCCATGCCGCTGCTGATGAGCATGTCCGGGCCATCGGGGCCGGTGCGCTCCTGCAGGTACCGCGCGTACATGTCCTGGGCGATGATGTCCTCATAGACGATCTCGGTGCCGGGATACAGGCGCTGGTAGTCGGCGATGACGGTGGCGAACACTTCGATGTCGGTGGAGCCGTGCAGGCGCAGCTGCGCGGTGGCCGGTCCCTTGGCAGGGAAACGCTGCACATCGCCGGGCGCAGCCAGCGCGGGGGCGACGGTGAACAGCATGAGAAGCAGTGCAAGGCGCTTCATGGGCGTTTTCCCGGGAACGACAGGGTGGCGACCAGGCCACCCTCGGGGCGGTTGCGCAGATCGATATGGCCGCCATGGCTGTCGACGACGCGTTTGACGATGGCCAGGCCCAACCCGGCACCGCCGGCCGGTGCACCCTCACCGCGCGCGAAGCGCTCGAACACGCGTTCGGCATCGCCGGGGGGAATGCCGGGACCGTGATCGGCGATGGTGATGTGGTAGCGGCCGTCGGCCTCGGTGAGCGCAACCTGCAAGCCACCGTCACCGCCATATTTCAGCGCGTTGTCGATGAGGTTTTTGATTGCTTCGCGCAGCAGCAGGGCATCGCCCTGGATCATCGCGGTGGTCACACCCACCGCCAGCTGTACGCGCGGCGCGGGTGTGGCCTGCGGCACAGCTTCATGCAGCGCCTGGTGCAGGGTGTCCACCAGATCCACCGGGGCGAAGCGCTGCAGATTGGAGCGGTGGATGACACTGGCATCGCTGAGCAGCTGGTTGAGCAGGCGGCTCATGTGGGTGGCGTTGCGCTCGATGGCCAGCAGGCTGCGGCGCATGTCTTCGGGATCGTCGTCGTCCAGCGCGAGCTGGGCCTGCGCGCGCAGCGCGGCCAGCGGCGTGCGCATCTGATGGGCGGCCTCGGCCATGAAGGCGCGCAGGGTTTCGTTGCTGCTGGAGAGGCGGCCCATGAAGCGGTTCAACGCCGCCACCATCTGGTCCATTTCGCGCGGCACGCGGGCATCCAACGGGCTCAGGTCCGACGGTTCGCGGCGGGACAGCTCGCGCTCCACCTTCACCAGCGGCCGGAACGCGCGGTGCACGCCGAAGGCAACCAGGGCGAGCGAAAGCAGCGAGAGCACACCGATGGCGATCAGCGCGCGGTTCACTATGTCCTGCGCCAGGGCTTCGCGCGCACGTCGGGTCTGGCCGACCTGCACGCGCACCTCCGCCTGCGCCGACGGCGAAGACACCCGACGCGAGACGACCACGAAGCGCACGGTCTCGCCACTGTAGGGCGCATCGAACAACTGAGGCTGGTCGCTGGGTGCACGCGGCGGTGCCGGCAGATCCTCATAGCCGGTGACCGTCTGGTTGTGCGCATCGGCCACACGGTAGAAAACGCGGTCCTCCGGTGCCATGGCGAGCAGGTCGAGCGCGGCATACGGCAGGTCCACCTGCCACTGCGCATCGACAAGCGCCACCGAGTCGATGATGGAGAGCGCGGACGAGACCAGCAGGTGATCATAGGAGCGATTGGCAGCCCGCTGCCCGTAATCGCGCGCGGCAAACAGCAACGCCACGGCGAACACCGCCAGCAGCACGCCCAGATAGAGCGTGAGGGTGCGGCGCAGCGAGCTGGGTGCGGCGGTCTCAGCCGATGCCATCAGACCCGCCCTCGTCCGCTTCCAGTTTGTAGCCGCTGCCGCGCACGGTGACGATGCGCACCGGCGCGTCGGCGAGCTTGCGGCGCAGGCGGCCGACATACAGTTCGATGGCATTGGGACCGGCCTCGTCGTCAAAGCCGAACAGGCCATTGGCGATCTCGTCCTTGGTCACCAGCTGACCGAGCCGCCCCATCAGGATTTCCAGCAGGCGGTACTCGCGGTTGGGCAGATCGATGGGCTGGCCCTCCAGCGTGACCCGGTGCGAGGCATTGTCGAACTGAAGGCTGCCGATCTGCACCACCTCGGTCGCCTGCCCACGCGCGCGGCGCAGCAGCACGCGGCAGCGCGCCTCGAACTCGCGGAAGTCGAAGGGTTTGCCGAGGTAATCGTCCGCGCCGACATCGAGGGCCTGCACGCGATCCTCGATGCCGTCGCGCGCGGTCAGCATGAGCACGGGCGTGGCGTCGCCGCGCTCGCGCATGCCGGCGAGCACGCGCAGGCCGTCGAGCTTGGGCAGGCCGATGTCCAGCACCACCAGGTCGAAGCTCTGGTAGCGCAGCACGCTGGCGGCAGCGAGACCGTCGTTCTGCCAGTCCACGGCGTGGCCGCTGCGCCGCATGCGGCGCACGATGGCGTCGGCCAGGTCCGGGTTGTCTTCCACCAGCAGGATGCGCATCGGAAACGAACGAAGAAAGGTGCCTGAATCCTAGCGCGTACGAGTGCTTTCGGGGGTTGCGCTGCACCGCAGCAAGCGGCGACAGGTGGATGACAGCTTCCCCGATCTAGGCTTCGCCATCGCATCACACCTCCCCCACGGTGCGGAGCGTTCACACAACGACCTTACTTACCTGGGAGGGTGCATGGTTCTCAATCTCCTGCGTTTGCGCGGGCTGGCCGCCTGCACCCTGCTGATTCCCGCCCTGCCCTTGTGGGCGGCCGAGGATGCCGACGCCGACCGTCCGGTGACCGCCGGGTTCGGTGGCCGCCTGCATCTGGATTTCGCCGATTTCGACAACGACAGCCGCGGCACCCCGAACAAGGACGACACCGAGATCCGTCGTGCCTGGCTGGACGTGTCCGGCAGATTCTTCGTGGTGGACTACAAGCTGGAGGCCGATTTCTCGGGCGACCGCGTGGAAGCCAAGGACGTCTACGTCAGCCGCGATTTCAGCGGTGGCAAGCTCACCGTGGGGCAGTTCAAGCAGTACTTCTCGCTGGACGACCGTACCGGCTCCAACTACGGCAGTTTTCTTGAGCGCGGCAATGCCGGCACCACGCTGGCCCCGCTTTACCGGCTGGGTGCGTCCTGGCAGGCGGCGAAGAACGACATGACCTGGGCCGCCAGCGCCTACAGCCTGGAGAGCATCGATGCCTGGCAGGTGAAGGGCCGCGCCGCGGGCGGCCGGGTCACCTGGGCCCCGGGCGCAACGGCAGGCGACGTGCTGCACCTGGGCCTGTCGCTGGCCCGCGAGGAGTACGACAACCCGGGCGCGAACGGCGTACCCGGGCTGAAAATCCGCCCACGCCCGGCCGGCCACCTGTCCGATAACAGCCGCCTGACCCTGGTGGACTTCTCGGCTGGTCGCGACACCGACGTCAACAAGTGGTCGCTGGAATACGCGCAGGTGCGCGGGCCGCTGTCCTGGCAGGGCGAGTTCAGCGGTGCGACCTTCGATGACGGCCTGCAGCGCGGCGACGTGCTGGCGGGCTACGGCATGGTGAGCTGGTTCGTCACCGGCGAGTCGCGCAGCTATGACCGCAAAACCGGGCGCTTCGCGCGGATCAAGGACATCCAGCACAAGGCCGGTGCGTTCGAGCTGGCGCTGCGCTACGACCAGATGCGTGGCGAGCAGCACCTGATCGGCCAAGCGAACCTGCGCGATGCGCGCACCGAAGCGTGGACGCTGGGCGGCAACTGGTACCTGCGCCCGAACCTGCGTTTCATGCTCAACCTCATCCAGAGCCGCAACCGCGACCAGCTCGCGGACGTGACGCTCGACCGCACACGGGCTGTCACCGGCCGTCTTCAGTTCGATTTCTAACCCTTCGTTACAAGGAGTCCGCAGATGATGCTCAGCATCCTCGGCTTTGGCATGGTCATTACATTCATGTACTTGATCATGAGCAAGCGGCTGTCGCCGCTGGTGGCCCTGATCACCATTCCCATCGTGTTCGCGCTGATCGGTGGCTTCGGCAACGGGCTGGACGAGATGATGCTGGACGGCATCAAGAAGATCGCGCCCACCGGCGTGATGCTGATGTTCGCGATTCTGTACTTCGGGGTGATGATCGATGCGGGCCTGTTCGACCCGCTGGTGCGGATCATCCTGCGCCTGGTGAAGGGCGACCCGATGAAGATCGTGCTCGGCACCGCTGCGCTGGCGATGCTCATCTCGCTGGATGGCGACGGTTCGACCACCTACATGATCACAGTGTCGGCGATGCTGCCGCTGTACCAGCGCCTGGGCATGAACGCGCTGAACATGACCTGCGTGACCATCCTGGCCGGCGGCGTGATGAACCTCACGCCCTGGGGCGGCCCGACCGCACGTGCGGCCACCGCGCTGCACGTGGACCCGGCCGATGTGTTCGTGCCGCTGATTCCGGCGATGGTGCTGGCCTGCGCCTCGGTCCTGCTCCTGGCCTGGTACCTGGGCCTGAAGGAACGCCGCCGCCTTGGGGTGGTGACGTTGCCGTCCGGCGGCAGCTGGATGGATTCCAGCGTTTCCGACGATGGCGCGCTGCCGACGGTGGAAGATGCCGAGGACATCAAACGCCCGAAGCTGCTGTGGGTGAACTTCGCGCTGACCCTGGCCCTGATGGTGGCCCTGGTGATGGGCGTGCTGCCGATGCCGGTGCTGTTCATGGCGGGCTTCGCGATCGCGCTGGTGATCAACTATCCGAACCTGGCCGAGCAGCGCCGTCGCGTGGTGAACCACGCAGGCAACGTGCTCTCGGTGGTGTCGCTGATCTTCGCCGCCGGCATCTTCACCGGCATCCTCAACAACACCGGCATGGTGGAGGCGATGTCGCGCAGCTTCCTGGCGGTGATTCCGGATGCCTGGGGTCCGTACCTGGCGGTGATCACGGCGATCGCCTCGATGCCGTTCACCTTCTTCATGTCCAATGACGCGTTCTACTTCGGCGTGCTGCCGATTCTTTCCGAGGCCGCCGGCAATTACGGCATCACGCCGGTGGAAATGGCACGTGCCTCGCTGGCCGGGCAGCCGGTGCATCTGTTGAGCCCGTTGGTGCCTTCCACCTACCTGCTGGTAGGTCTGGCCAAGGTCGATTTCGCCGACCACCAGAAGTTCACCCTGAAATGGGCGGTGATGGTCTCGCTGGTGCTGATGGTCGGCAGCCTGCTCTGCGCCCTGTATCCCTTCGCTGCCTGATTCCTGACCGGAGATTCGATCATGACGCTTCGTATCGCATATGTGACCAGTGGCATGGGCAGCGTGGGTACCGCCATCTGCCAGAAGCTGGCCCGCAACGGCCACACCGTGGTGGCCGGCTGTGCGCCGAATTCACCGCGCAAGGCGGCCTGGCTGCGCGAGCAGCGTGAGCTGGGCTTTGACTTCATCGCCTCGGAAGGCAACGCGGCGGACTGGCAGTCCACGGTGGCCGCCTTCACCAAGGTCAAGGCCGAGGTGGGCGAGATCGACGTGCTGGTGAACAACGCCGGGGGCAGCCGCGACGTACTGTTCCGACAGATGAGCCAGGACGACTGGAACGCGGTGATGGGTTCGAACCTGCATGCCTTGTTCAACATCACCAAACAGGTGATCGACGGCATGGCCGCGCGTGGCTGGGGTCGCATCGTGAACATCGGTTCGGTGAGCGCGCACAAGGGGCAGATCGGACAGGTCAACTTCGCCACCGCCAAGGCGGCGATGCACGGGTTCAGCCGGGCGCTGGCCAATGAAGTGGCGACGCGCGGGGTGACCGTGAACACCATTTCGCCGGGCTACATCGCCAGCCAGTCGATCAGCAGCTTCCCGCCGGATGTGCTGGACCGGTTGGCCGGGTCGGTGCCGATCCGGCGGCTGGGCAAGCCGGAGGAAGTGGCGAGTCTGTGTGCGTGGTTGGCGTCGGATGATGCGGCCTACGTGACCGGGGCCGATTATGCCGTCAATGGTGGGTTGCACATGTTTTGAGGGAGTGCGCGCGGAATCGGCACCGCGTGGGC
>JAEWLO010000302.1 GCA_023457475.1 Pseudomonadota bacterium
GTCTACAACTACGTGCATATCGGCAACGCCCGCGGCCCGGTGGTGTTCGGGGTGCTGGCCGACCTGCTGCGCCGGCGTTTCGGCGGGCTGCGTTACGCGCGCAACATCACCGACGTGGACGACAAGATCAACACGGCGGCCCGCGAGCAGAACGTGCCGATCTCGACCATCACCGACCGCTTCGCCGCCGCCTACCGTGAAGACAGGGCCGCGCTGGGCGGGGCCCCGCCGGACATCGAGCCGGAGGCGACCGCACACATTCCCCACATCATCGCGATGATCGAGCGGCTGATCACCGGCGGCCACGCCTATGCGGCCGAGGGCCACGTGCTGTTCTCGGTGGCCTCCTTCGCCCGTTACGGTGCCCTTTCCGGGCGTGACCCGGATGAGCTGCTGGCCGGCGCGCGGGTGGACGTGGCCCCGTACAAGCGCGACCCGGGCGATTTCGTGCTGTGGAAGCCCTCCAGCGACAACCTGCCCGGCTGGGATTCCCCCTGGGGCCGGGGTCGCCCGGGCTGGCACATCGAGTGCTCGGCCATGGCGGCCGCGCACCTGGGCGAAACCATCGACATCCACGCCGGTGGCGTGGACCTGCAGTTCCCGCACCACGAGAACGAGATCGCGCAGAGCGAATGCGCGCATGGCGGCAAGACCTTCGCCAACGTGTGGCTGCACAACGGCATGCTCAACTTCGGCGGGTCCAAGATGAGCAAGTCGGTGGGCAACATCGAGCGGGTGCATGATCTGGTGCGGAAGCATTCCCCGGAGGCCCTGCGCTATGCCCTGCTCTCGGCCCATTACCGGCAGCCGCTGGAATGGTCCGACGGCCTGATCGAGCAGTCCGCGCGTACGCTGGATGGGCTTTACGGCACCCTGCGCAGCTTCGGGGACGTCGCAGCCTCCGCGGATATTCCGCCCGCGATTGAAGAGGTACTCGATGACGACCTCAATACGCCGCGTGCGCTGTCGCTGCTGGCCGAGCTGGCGCGGAAGCTGCGCCACGCCGATGCCCCGGCAGGGGGACCCGCCTACCCGCGTGTGGGCGACAAGCTGACCGAACTGGCGGCGCTGAAGGGCCAGCTGTTGGGAGCCGGCAAGGCCTTGGGCCTGCTGCAGCAGGACCCGGCGGCGTGGTTCGGCACCGCCGGCGGCGACGCCGACGAAGCCGCTCGCATCCAGGCGCTGATCGACGAGCGCCTGGCCGCCAAGGCCGCGCGCGACTTCGCCCGCGCCGATGCGATCCGCGACCAGCTGGCCGCCGAGAACATCGTGCTCGAAGACACCGCACAGGGCGTACGCTGGGTACGCAGGCGCGCGTGATATGCCTCGCCCGGCCCCGGCCGGGCGCGACCGTTGTGAAGTGAGAGACTGCTGTGATCGATTCCCCGTTCCCTGTTGAACCCACTGCCGCTGACGCGCAGGCCGCCATCGCCGACGAATTCGCCTTCTTTGGCGACTGGTCCGAGCGTTATCAGTACCTGATCGACCTGGGCCGCAAGCTGCCGCCCTTCCCGGACGCCTGGAAAACCGAGGAGCACCGTCTGCTGGGCTGCCAGTCGATGGTGTGGATCGTGCCGGAAGGGAACGCGCAGAACCTGCGCTTCCATGCCATCAGCGACTCGGCGATCGTGTCCGGCCTGATCTACCTGGCCCTGAGGGTGTATTCCGGCCGTTCGGCAGAGGAGATCCTTGCCACCGAACCGACCTACATCCAGGACATCGGCCTGTCGCGCCACCTGTCGCCGACCCGCAGCAACGGGGTGGCGGCGATGCTGGCCTTCATCCGCGACACCGCCAAAGCGCAGTCGTGAGTCCGGCCGCCCCCACGCCGGCCGGCGACGAAAGCGCACTGCGCCTGCTGGCCCGCCCGGGCTTCGCGCAGGTACTGGCCTACCGAATCCTTGCGATGCTGTCCTACCAGATCGTCGCGGTGACGGTGGGCTGGCACATCTACGAAGTGACCCGCAATCCGTTCTCGCTGGGCCTGGTGGGCCTGGCCGAGGTGCTGCCGTTCTTCTGCGTGGCCCCGTTCGCCGGCTACCTGGTGGACCACCTGCCCCGCCGCAGGCTGGGCATGGTGGCGTGCACGGGCCTGGTACTGACGGCGGTGGTGCTGACGGCGGTGGCGATGGGCTGGCTGCCGTTCCACGGGGTGTGGCCGATCTACGCGGCGATCGCCCTGACCGGCATGGTGCGGGCGTTCCTGTCGCCGATCTACAACGCGCTGTTCGCCCGGGTCCTGGAGCGCCAGCAGTACGCCCGCGGCGCGGGTCTGGGCGCGGTGGTGTTCCAGGCGGGCATGGTGGTCGGCCCCGCGCTGGGCGGGGTGCTGGTGGGCGTGGGCGGCAAGGGCGTGGCCTACGCCGTGGCGGCGGCGTTCGCACTCGGCGCGCTGGGCTGTCTGGCGGCGCTGCGGGTGACCGAGCCGGTGCACACGGGGCCGGCCGCCCCGATCTTCAAGAGCATCGCCGAGGGTGGGCGCTTCGTGCTGGGCAACCGGATCATGGTCGGGGCGATGGCGCTCGACATGTTCTCGGTACTGCTGGGCGGGGTGGTGGCGATGCTGCCGGCGTTCCTGCACGAGATCCTGCACCACGGCCCGGAAGGCCTGGGCATTCTGCGCGCGGCTCCTGCCCTCGGCTCGGTCTGCGTGGGCCTGTGGCTGGCCCGGCATCCGCTGCACAAGCATGCGGGCCGGGTACTGCTGTTCGCGGTGGCGGGCTTCGGCCTGTGCGTGATCGGCTTCGGGCTGTCGCACCACTTCTGGCTGTCGGCGGCGATCCTTCTGTTCTACGGTGCCTTCGACGGCGTCTCGGTGGTGGTGCGCTCCACGATCCTGCAGCTGGCCACGCCGGACGAGATGCGCGGGCGCGTCTCGTCGATCAACGGGATCTTCATCAGCTCCTCCAACGAACTGGGTGCTTTCTACGCAGGCACGATGGCCAAAGTGCTCGGCCTGGTCC
>JAEWLO010000303.1 GCA_023457475.1 Pseudomonadota bacterium
AGCAGGCACGCCGTGGCCACCGTGACCGCACCGAGAACGCCGATGGAGGCATGGCACCGGTGCGGAATGAACGAACGCACACAGATCGCGCCACCGTCGCGGGGCGCGGCGACCAGCATCATCTTCGGCACCGTCTGCGCCGCCACGTCGCCCAGGTTCATCGTTGGACCCGCCTGGAGGCGGATCGACTCCAGCCGGGCTTTCAATGCTTCATTGGCATCCAGCGTGGCGCGATCCTCGTAGCCGCTCACGCCTACGTCGGCGGCGCGGAGCACCACGCAGGGCATGCCGTTGTCGATCAGGGTGACCTCGATGCCATCGATCACATCAACCGTATGGGCGGTCGGCAGCAGCGCGCCGCAGCTCGATCCGGCAATATCGGCAAACGTCAGGGGCACGGGTGCTGCGCTCCCCGGCACGCCGTCGATGCGTGCCTCGCCGTCATAGCTCACTTCGCCGCCGGGCGTCTGCACCGTTGCCGTGGCCAGCTTGCCGGTGTTGACCATGAAGATGCGCACGTCGGTCTGTTCCGCACCGGCGGTCACCAGCCCGCGTTCAATCGCGAACGGGCCGACGCCGGCCAGAAGATTCCCGCAATTCTGCGCGTCGCTCACCACCGCCTGGTCGACGAACACCTGCAGGAAAAGATAGTCCACATCGGCATCGGGGCGTGCGGACGGCGACACCACCGCCACCTTGGAGGTCAGCGGATCCGCCCCGCCCATGCCATCGATCTGGCGCGGGTCCGGCGAGCCGTAACCGCGCAGCAGGAACGCATCGCGTGCCGCAGCGCTGGTCGGCAGTTCCGAGGCGAGAAAGTACCCGCCCTTGGAGGTGCCACCGCGCATCCACATCGCGCGAACGCCCTTACTCATAGCGCAGACCTTTGGCCGCAAGCCGTTCGCGCATGGCATAGATGTCCAGGCCCAGCTCGCCCTTGGCCAGCCGCACGCGCTTCTCGGCCTCCCGCGCTTCCCGCGCCTGCGCTTCGGCAACGACGCGCGCCGCATCGGCGCGCGGCACGACGCACACGCCGTCGTCGTCCGCCACCACGATGTCGCCCGCCTGCACCAGCGCCTCACCGCACACCACAGGCACGTTCACCGAACCCAGGGTCTCCTTCACCGTGCCCTGTGCATGGATGGCGCGGCTCCACACCGGGAAGCCCATGGCGGTGAGATCCCGCACGTCGCGCACCCCGGCGTCGATCACCAGGCCCCGGCACCCACGCACCTGGGCTGACGTGGCCAGCAGATCGCCGAAGTAGCCATCGGTGCTGTCGCTGGTGGGAGCCACCACCAGAACATCGCCCGGCTGCAGCTGCTCGATGGCCACGTGCATCATCCAGTTGTCGCCGGGCGGTACCGAAACGGTTACCGCACTGCCCGCGATGCGCGCACCGGCATAGATCGGGCGCAGCCGGGGATGCAGCAGGCCCGTTCGCCCCTGCGCTTCGTGCACGGTGGCCACACCGGCCTGGGCCAGCGCGTGGATCAGCGCCGGTTCGGCGCGTTCGACCTGGGTGATGACGCGGGACATCCATCCATCCTTCGTTGACGATGCTGGAGTCTTGTCCGGACCGGCGAACCCCTCAAGATCGTTTTTCGAACCTGCCATTCAATATGGTTATAGTTGTGACATGCTCGAGACCCACGATCTCAACCTGAAGCATCTGCACGCACTGGCGGCGGTGCACGCGCACGGCGGCATCAGCGCCGCGGCACCGCACATCAACCTTTCTCAACCCGCACTGACCCAAGCCATCGCCCGCCTGGAACGTCAGCTGGACACCCCTCTGTTCGACCGCCAGCCAGGCGGCATGGCAGCAACAGAAGCGACGCAGCTGCTGGTTCCCCGCATCGAACGCGCGCTCGCTTTTCTGGCGCGCGGCGTCGGACTCGCCCGCCGTGCCGCGCGTCTGACCGCACTACACGCGGTAGAGCGCAGGCTCACCTTGAGCCAACTGCGCGCGCTCACCGCCGTCGACACGGCTGGCAGTTACACGCTTGCGGCCGCCCGTGCAGGCCTCTCGCAGCCGGCCATGCATCGCGCCGTACGCGACCTCGAAGCTGCCATCGAAGTGCCCCTGCTGCAGCGGCGCGGCAAGACCCTGCAGCCCACCCCGGCGGCCACGCGCCTGCTGCGGCAGGTCCGCCTGGCGCTGGCCGAACTGGCCGCCGGTCTGGAAGAGATCGCCACCCTCCGAGATCAGCACGGCGGACGACTGGCCATCGGCGTCATGCCGCTGGCCCGCGCCCTGCTGCTGCCGCAGGCACTGGCACGCTTCGCCCGGGCATGGCCGGGCGCAACGGTCAACGTCGTCGAAGGTCCGTTCGCCGAGGTGCTGGGCAACCTGCGCGAAGGCAGCCTCGACCTGCTGGTCGGCGCAATGCGCGACCTCAGTGCCGTTCCCGACGTCGTGCAGGAGGGTCTCTTCGACGACGACCCGGTCATCGTCGGGCGCGCCGGGCATCCGCTGCAGGGCAATGAAACATTGAGCTTCGACGACCTGCTTGCTTTCCCCTGGGTGATTCCCGCCACTGGTGCCCCGGTACGCGCACGTTGGGAGCGGATGTTCCGCGACAACGGACACGCGCCCCCGCTGCTGCGCATCGAATGTGGCTCGCTGGTCATCACCCGCGGCCTGCTGCTGGAGGACGACTGGCTCACCCTCATGTCGCGCGACCAGTTCCTGTTCGAACGCCGCGCCGGCCTGCTGGTCGAGCTCGGCCTCGCCGGCGAAGCGCTGCGCCGCCGCATCGGCCTCACCACCCGCGCCGACTGGCATCCCACCCGCCCCCAGCAGGCTTTCGTCCAGATCTTCCGCGAGGTCTGCGCCGAACGCAGCGAAGACAGCCCCACCGCCTGGCCGTTCCGCTACCCGTAGCGTGCGACCCCAAGCACGCGATGGCGTTCCGTGGTTCGAGATGGATGTGGAAGCAACGGCCGGCACCTCCAAGGTACCGCCGAATGGGGGCCGGGGCGAAACAGCGTGGACCGGTAGGGTCGGTCGACAGACGACTGCACTGAACGATTCAACAAGCGGTAACGCATGACCTGAAGCAACGGTCGCGTCTCCGGCACAGGTCCATGCGTCAATGCACCGGTCCACGTTATCGGCAGTCGTCTGACGACCGCCCCTACCAGCGTCGGGCATCGTGCAACGTTCACGCACAGCAATAGGCGCAGACATGTGCTGCGCAGGCAACAACGCACACAAAGATTGCAGCTTGCAGTTGCAGTTCCCATGGCCACCGACAGCCTGTCGAAGGTGGGTCGGGGTGGGTTTGCGGGGGTGTCAAAAACATGGATGTTTTTGACAAGGCTCCATGGACGGATTCACGCCGTCCCCCGCAAACCCGCACCGTCCCGCCAATCAAGGGAAACGTTGCGAACCGGCGGTTCGCCACAATGCGTGAAGCAGCCACGCAGTGCGTGGCTCTACGCAACATGTCGATTGCAGCGAACAAAAAAGCCCCCGGCCTTCACCGGGGGCCTCGTTCAACACATCAACCGATCAGACGATCAGGCAGCAACCGTCTTGGCCACGTCCTGGTATTCCTCGATCTGGTCGAAGTTCATGTAGCGGTAGATCTCGCCGCCCGCGTTGGCCAGCACGCCCACGTCCGCCATGTACTCCTCCCGGGTCGGGATGCGGCCCAGACGCGAGCAGATCGCGGCCAGCTCGGCCGAACCCAGGTACACGTTGGTGTTGCGGCCCAGACGGTTCGGGAAGTTGCGGGTCGAGGTCGACATCGCGGTGGAGCCCTCGCGGATCTGCGCCTGGTTGCCCATGCACAGCGAGCAGCCCGGCATTTCCATGCGTGCGCCGGTTGCGCCGAAGGTGCCGTAGACGCCTTCCTTGGTCAGCTCGGAGGCGTCCATCTTGGTCGGCGGAGCCACCCACAGGCGGGTCGGCAGATCACGCTTGCCGTCCAGCAGCTTCGCAGCCGCGCGGAAGTGACCGATATTGGTCATGCACGAACCGATGAACACCTCGTCAATCTTGGCACCGGCAACTTCCGACAGCGTCTTCACGTCGTCCGGATCGTTCGGGCAGGCCACGATCGGCTCGTGAATGTCGGCCAGGTCGATGTCGATGACCGCGGCGTACTCGGCGTCTGCATCCGGTTCCAGCAGTTCCGGGTTGGCCAGCCACGCTTCCATCTTCTCGATACGACGCTGCAGCGAACGCGGATCCTGGTAACCCTCGGCAATCATCCACTTCAGCAGCGTGATGTTGCTGGTCAGGTACTCGATGATCGGTTCCTTGTTCAGGCGCACCGAGCAACCGGCAGCCGAACGTTCGGCCGAGGCGTCAGACAGCTCGAACGCCTGCTCGACCTTCAGCTCCGGCAAGCCTTCGATTTCCAGGATGCGACCGGAGAAGATGTTCTTCTTGCCGGCCTTGGCCACGGTCAGCAGGCCCGACTTGATCGCGTACAGCGGAATCGCGTTCACCAGGTCACGCAGGGTCAGGCCCGGCTGCATCTGGCCCTTGAAGCGCACCAGCACCGATTCCGGCATGTCCAGCGGCATCACGCCGGTGGCGGCCGCGAAGGCCACCAGGCCCGAGCCGGCCGGGAACGAAATGCCCACCGGGAAACGGGTATGCGAGTCGCCGCCGGTGCCAACGGTGTCCGGCAGCAGCATGCGGTTGAGCCAGCTGTGGATCACGCCGTCGCCCGGGCGCAGCGAAATGCCGCCACGGGTGGAGATGAACTCCGGCAGGGTGTGATGGGTCTTCACGTCCACCGGCTTCGGGTACGCGGCGGTGTGGCAGAACGACTGCATCACCAGGTCGGCCGAGAAGCCCAGGCAGGCCAGGTCCTTGAGTTCGTCGCGGGTCATCGGGCCGGTGGTGTCCTGGCTGCCGACCGAGGTCATCTTCGGTTCGCAGTAGGTGCCCGGACGCATGCCCTGGCCTTCCGGCAGACCGCAGGCGCGGCCGACCATCTTCTGCGCCAGCGAGAAGCCCTTGCCGGTGTCGACCGGCTGCACCGGCAGACGGAACAGATCAGTCGGGGCCAGGCCCAGCGCTTCACGCGCCTTGCCGGTCAGACCACGGCCGACGATCAGCGGAATGCGGCCACCGGCGCGCACTTCGTCGAACAGCACTTCGGACTTCACTTCGAACTCGGCGATCACTTCGCCGTTCTTCAAGGCCTTGCCGTCGTACGGACGCAGCTCGATCACGTCGCCGTGGTCCATCTGCGAAACGTCCAGCTCGATCGGCAGCGCACCGGCGTCTTCCATGGTGTTGTAGAAGATCGGTGCGATCTTGCCGCCCAGGCAGACGCCACCGGCGCGCTTGTTCGGAATGTACGGAATGTCGTCGCCCGTCCACCACAGCACGCTGTTGGTGGCCGACTTGCGCGA
>JAEWLO010000304.1 GCA_023457475.1 Pseudomonadota bacterium
CACGGCTCATGGCTCGTATTCCCTCTTCCGCCCCGCCGCTGCCGAAATCGGGGCAGCGCCGCGCCTGGTGGCGCGCGCCCGCTGCGGCCACCGCCCGGGCCTGGTATGTCGCACGCGCCGCGGAGGCCCACGACGGCCCCCTGCTGGTCATTGCCCGCGACAACCATGGGGCGAACCAGATCGAAGCCGACCTGCGTACGCTGCTCGGTGACGGCAGCACATTGCCGGTGGTCGCGTTCCCGGATTGGGAAACGCTGCCCTACGACGCCTTCAGTCCGCACCCGGACATCATTTCGCAGCGCCTGGCCGCCCTGCACCGCCTGCCGACACTGGGCCGTGGCATCGTGGTGGTGCCGGTGCAGACCCTGCTGCAGCAGTTGGCACCGCTCAAGTATGTGATCGGCGGCAGCTTCAATCTGAAAGTCGGCCAGCGCCTGGATCTGGACGCGGAGAAGCGCCGTCTCGAAGCCGCCGCCTACCGCAACGTGCCGCAGGTGATGGACCCGGGCGACTTCGCGGTGCGTGGCGGCCTGCTGGACGTGTTCCCGATGGGCGCGGACGCGCCGCTGCGGGTGGAACTGCTGGACGAGGACATCGACTCGATCCGCGCCTTCGACCCGGAATCCCAGCGCTCGCTGGACAAGGTCGACGCCGTGCACATGCTGCCCGGCCGCGAAGTGCCGTTGGACGACCTCAGCGTGTCGCGCGTGCTGGCCACCCTGCGCGAGCGCTTCGACGTCGACACCCGGCGCAGTGCGCTCTACCAGGACCTCAAGTCCGGGCTGGCTCCGGCCGGTGTGGAGTACTACCTGCCGCTGTTCTTCGACCAGACCGCTACCCTGTTCGACTACCTGCAGCCCAACGCGCTGCCGGTGATCGCCGCCGGCGTGGGCGAGGCGGCCGCCGCGTTCTGGGCCCAGACCCAGAACCGTTACGAACAGCGCCGCCATGACGTCGAGCGTCCGCTGCTGGCCCCCGCCGAACTGTATCTCTCGCCCGAAGCGCTCAACGCGCGGCTCAACACCCTGCCCCGCGTCGAGGTATGGAACGCCGACCACCCGCGCATTGCCGAGGCGCAGCCGCTGGGCGACCAGCCGTTGCCGCCGCTGCCGGTGGCCGCACGCGACGCCCCCGCCGGCGAAGCGCTCAAATCCTTCCTCGGCCACTACCCCGGCCGTGTGCTGATCGCGGCCGACTCGCCGGGCCGTCGTGAAGCGCTGCTCGAAGTGCTGCAGGCCGCCGAGCTGAAGCCGCCGGTGGTGGCGGACCTGCCGACCTTCCTCGCCGATGCGAAGGCCCGCTTCGCGATCACCGTGGCCCCGCTGGAAGACGGCTTCGCGCTGGACCAGCCGCCGCTGGCGGTGCTCACCGAGCGCCAGCTGTTCCCGGAGCGCGCGGGCACCACCCGGCGCAGCCGCCGGGTCGGCCGCGAGCCGGAAGCGATCATCCGCGACCTCGGTGAGTTGACCGAAGGCGCACCCATCGTGCATGAGGACCACGGTGTGGGCCGTTATCGCGGCCTCATCGTGCTCGACGCCGGCGGCATGCCGGGCGAATTCCTGGAGATCGAGTACGCCAAGGGCGACCGCCTGTACGTGCCGGTCGCCCAGCTGCACCTGATCAGCCGCTACAGCGGCGCGTCCCCCGAAACCGCACCACTGCACTCGCTGGGCGGCGAGCAGTGGACGAAGGCCAAGCGCAAGGCGGCCGAAAAGGTCCGCGACGTGGCGGCCGAGCTGCTGGAGATCCAGGCGCGCCGCCAGGCACGCGCCGGCTTGGCGCTGCATGTGGACCGCGTGATGTACGAGCCGTTCGCGGCCGGCTTCCCGTTCGAGGAAACCCCGGACCAGCTGGCGGCCATCGATGCGACCCTGCGCGACCTCGCCAGCAGCCAGCCGATGGACCGCGTGGTCTGTGGTGACGTGGGCTTCGGCAAGACAGAAGTTGCGGTGCGCGCGGCATTCGCTGCCGCGAGTGCCGGCAAGCAGGTGGCGGTGCTGGTGCCGACCACGCTGCTTGCCGAACAGCACTACCGCAATTTCCGCGACCGCTTCGCCGATTACCCGCTCAAGGTGGAAGTGCTGTCGCGCTTCAAGACCACCAAGGAAATCAAGGCCGAACTGGAGAAGGTCACGGCCGGCACCATCGACGTCATCGTCGGCACGCACCGGCTGCTGCAGCCGGACGTGAAGTTCAAGGACCTGGGCCTGGTCATCGTCGACGAGGAACAGCGCTTCGGTGTCCGCCAGAAGGAAGCGCTGAAGGCCATGCGTGCCAACGTGCATCTGCTCACGCTGACCGCCACGCCGATTCCGCGCACGCTCAACATGGCCATGGCCGGCCTGCGCGATCTTTCCATCATCGCCACGCCGCCGCCGAACCGGCTGGCGGTGCAGACCTTCATCACCGCGTGGGACAACGCGCTGCTCAAGGAAGCGTTCCAACGCGAGCTGGCACGCGGCGGCCAGCTGTACTTCCTGCACAACGACGTGGAAAGCATCGGCCGCATGCAGCGCGACCTGGCCGAACTGGTGCCGGAAGCGCGCATCGGCATCGCCCACGGGCAGATGCCCGAGCGCGAGCTGGAACGGGTGATGCTGGACTTCCAGAAGCAGCGCTACAACGTGCTGCTGTCGACCACGATCATTGAATCGGGCATCGACATTCCCAACGCGAACACCATCATCATCAACCGCGCCGACCGTTTCGGCCTGGCCCAGCTGCATCAGCTGCGCGGCCGCGTCGGCCGTTCGCATCACCGGGCCTATGCCTACCTGGTGGTGCCGGACAAGCGCTCGATGACGCCGGACGCCGAGAAGCGTCTGGAGGCCATCGCCTCGATGGACGAGCTCGGTGCCGGTTTTACCCTCGCCACGCACGATCTGGAGATCCGCGGTGCCGGCGAGCTGCTGGGCGAGGACCAGAGCGGACAGATGGCCGAGGTGGGCTTCAGCCTGTACACCGAACTGCTCGAACGTGCGGTACGCAGCATCCGCCAGGGCAAGCTGCCGGACCTGGACAGCGGCGAGGAGGCGCGCGGTGCGGAGGTGGAGCTGCACGTGCCCGCGCTGATTCCAGACGATTACCTGCCCGACGTGCACACCCGACTGACCCTGTACAAGCGGATCAGCAGCGCGCGCGACAGCGCGGCACTGCGTGAGCTGCAGGTGGAAATGATCGACCGCTTCGGGCTGCTGCCGGACCCGGCCAAGTACCTGTTCGCCATCGCAGAGCTGAAGCTTCAGTGCAACGCGCTGGGCATCCGCAAGCTGGAGCTGGGCGAAGCCGGTGGGCGCATCGTGTTCGAGGCACAGCCGCGCATCGATCCCATGGCGGTGATCACGATGATCCAGAAGCAGCCCAAGCTGTACACGATGGATGGGCCGGACAAGCTGCGCATCAAGGTGCCGTTGCCGTTGCCGGAAGACCGGTTCAATGCGGCCAAGGCGTTGTTGACGACGTTGACGCCGGGGT
>JAEWLO010000305.1 GCA_023457475.1 Pseudomonadota bacterium
TCACCGCACCTCGAATTCGCCGACCAGCACGGTCTCGGAATCGTCCTTCAGCCGCATCGTCACGTACTGGTCCTGCTGCCCCGCACTGCCCCACTTCGTGCTTAACCGCAGCATCAGCGTGGTAGCACCGGTCACCACCTGCTCCCGGCTACCGAAGTAGTTCGCCTCCACGGTGTACTTGCCGGGCCTGGCATCACGCAGCGAGAACTGCTCAGGGCCATAGCCGCCGGTGAAATCCCGCGACATCTGGCCGCCCTGGTACGTCAGGCGGTTACCGTAATAGGCGCGCTCTCCGTTGGGGTCGGTCACCCACAGGTCCATGTCACTGTTGTCGCTGTCCCAGCCCAGCACCACGCGCAGGTCCAGCGGCATCGCCCGGCGCAGGCGCGGGTCCACGGCGCTGGCATCCACTTTTGTGCGAGCGACCAGGGTATTCAACTCGTCCAGCGCGATCAGCGAGATGCCGTCGAAGCGACTGTCCCACGGGCGCACCACCACCTCGTTCAGCGCGGCCAGCGCTTCGGCCGGCTGTCCGGCCGCCTCCAGCGCCAGACCAAGATCACGGAAGCTCTGCGGTTCTTCTTCCCCCATGGCCAGCACCTGCCGGAACACCGGCACGGCCAGCGCGGGAGCCTTGGCCTGCATCAGGCGATAGCCCAGCACGCGCAGCACATGGCGGTTCTCCAGTTGCATCTCGGCCAGGTTGGACAGCACCCGCAGGGCCAGCTCACGCTGCCCCTTGGCCAGCAGCAGGTCAGCCACGTCGAGGTAGAACGCGCTGCTGTCGGCGTGTTCCTCACGCTCACGCAGGTACAGCGGGTAGATCTGCGCCGGTGCCGCGGCCCGCAGGCGGCGGGCGTACAGCGAGTCCGGCTCCCACGCGCCCAGCGCAATGCGCATCTGCCCGGTGTTGGCGGGTCCGGCCTTCGCTTCGTCGGCCATGCGTGCGCCTGTCAGCTGGATCCGGTCCAGTGTCGTGCTGTCACTGGCCCGTGCGGCGTCCGCCAGTAGGGCCGGAGCCGGAGCCGGAGCCGGAGGCGGCGGCGCTGCCGGCGAGGCGGCCGCAGGCGCGTACGCAATCCGCTCTTCGGCGTGGGCTTCGTTACGGGCGGCATGCTTTGCCTGGACTTCCACGGCGGGCCTTTCACCCTTCGGCCAGTCACGGTTCCACCACTGCTCACGCTCGGCGAACTGCAGGGCGATCGCATCCAGGCGCTGCGCCCGCGCTTGCGCTTCATCGCGCAGCTGAACGGCATGCCGGGCGTCGTAGGCGGCGCGCAACGGGGCCGGCGGGCGGATGCCGTAACGCAGGTAATCGTCCAGCGTCTCCAGCACCAGCAGCGAGGTGTCCGCCCCCACCAGGCCGAACTGCTGTGAGAGTGCGCGGATCGCGGTGCGGTTCGCATGCGGGTCGGTCTGCAGCTCGCGCTGACGCGCTGCGGCCCACGCGTGCGCCGCCAGGGCACCGCTTCCAGGAAGGGTATCCAGCTCCAGCGCCCGGGAGCCCGTCGCATCCGGTACGTCAACCCGCACACGCGCACCCGGGCGCGTCACCCGACCGACCACGCGGACCCACCCGGCTCCACCGCCCTCTTCATCCAGCAGGATATCGGTGAGGCCCACGCCCTCGACACGCGGCTTCGTCGGGGTTTCCTGCAACAGCCGGTCGGCGATGGCAGGAACGTCCTGTCCGCCGTGCAGCACCAGCACCCGCCCGTCATTCCCAACCCAGCCGCGCAGACGGGCGGTGTCGGTCCGTGCGCCGGCCGCGCTGAGCGCGTACAGCCGCTGCCCGGGCTTCAGCGCGGGCCGGTTGCGCGCACCGTAGTTGGCCAGGCCGTCGCTGACCAGCAGGTACTCCTGCACCTCGGCGACAGGCACCCAGTCGCCCAGCGCACTGCCGCCGTCGTAGACCAGCGCTTCCAGCGTTTCGCGCAGTGCGCGCCAATCCCCCTTGCGCACCTCGAAGCGCCGCGCCGGCTCGGCGCGGTCGCGCACCACTGTCAGCTGTACCTGCGCCGTGCCCACCGCGCGGAAGTAGCGGTCCAGCACCGCCAGTTCGGCGGCGGTGTCACGCTGCCGGCCGGAGCCCGACGCATCCCATACCAGCCCGATGCGCTGCGGCAACACGCGGGGCTGCGGACGGGCCGCGGCCGGCACCTGCAGCATCACGTAGGACTGGCCGTCGAAGGTGCCGCGCACACCGCTGATGCCGCGCGGCATCGGCAGCGCCCACCCCAGCTGCGCGGGCAGCGCATCGCCTGCCCCCTCCCATCGCGCCTGCCATGCGCCGGCTGCCGGCTTCAGGGTCAACGGACCGCTGGCGGCATTCACCGGCACGCCCGTACCCACGGCGCGCAGTTGCACCTGCACCTGCTGCGCGCCCCGTGCGAACTGCATGGGCAGGGTCCAGCGAAGGCCCTGCGGCCCCATCGAAAGCGTTTCGCGCACGGTCAGTGCCACGCGCCGGGTGCCCTGCGCGGGAATGGGATAGATGCGCAGGCGGAACTGATTGCCAGCAGTCTGCTCCAGCAGACCCGGATCCACGCCGCGCCGCTCGATCGCCTCGAACACCTGCCGGCCAGTGTCCTTCGGCACCGGCACCGCGTCACGCAGCACGCCGTCGATATCCAGTGCGAAGCCGGTGACCTGCTGGCCGTCCGCGAGCGGGAACTCCAGGTTGCCTTCCAGCACCCGGCGGTTCGGGTTACGGAAGACCAGCTCGATGCGGGTCTCACCCAGCCCGGCCGCGACCGTGCTGTCGATGCGGGCGTGTTCCAGCAGCACGGGGCGTTCAGCGCCAGCCACCTGAAGCAGCGAGGGCCGGGCGACCTGGGCGGGGGCGACCGGCATGGCACCAAGCCCGGCCCACAAGACGATACCGATGGCGAAACGGCGCAGCGTGCGGTCCATGTGACGCTCCTGATGGGGATGACGGAACCTTCAACGGACCACTGCGGGAAACGGGGTTGAGCATTTACACCAAGAGGCGTGTGGTTCACGCTGGCCTCCCTCAATGCGCGAAGCGACAAGGAAGCCCCATGCGCCTGCCCCTCATTCCCCTGCTGCTGGCACTCGCCCTGCCGGGGGCCCACGCCACCCCTTCACCGACGCCGGTAAAAGGCATCGACTTCACGCACGAGGACTGGACCCTCGCCTGCGACAACACCCGCACCTGCCGGGCGGCCGGCTATCAGAACGAAGATGCGGGCGATGATCCGCTCTCCGTCCTGCTGACCCGCAAGGGCGGCCCGAACCAGCCGTTCACCGCTGAGTTGATGCTCGGTGACTACGAGGAAGGCGATCTGCCCACGAAGGTCACCCTGCGCATCAATGGCGCGACGCTCGGCGAGGTGGAAGGCAGCACGCATTTCTCGCACGCGCAGGTCAGCGCACTGCTCAAGGCGCTGGTGCGCGACAGCCGGATCGAATTCATCGGCGACAACGGTCGCCGATTCGCGCTGTCCGACCGCGGCGCGTCGGCGGTGCTGCTGAAGATGGACGAATTCCAGGGCCGCGTGGACACGCCCGGAGCCGTGATACGCAAGGGCAACCGCGCCGAATCGACGGTGCTGCCCGCGCTTCCGGTTCCGGTGGTGACAGTGCCCAAGGCGGTCGCGACGCGCCCTGATGATGATGCATTGGCCAATGCCCCCGCCCTCCGCACGGCGCTCGCGGCGGTGACGTCACAGGACGACTGCGAGTCCCTGCACCCCATCGAGGGAACCTATGCGGACGAGGAGCCTCAGTCGATCGCGGTGAAGCGTCTGGATGCGAAGAAGCTGCTGGTGTCGATGACCTGCTGGCGCGGGGCCTACAACGCCGGCAGCGGCTACTGGGTGGTCAACGACCATGCGCCTTATCAGCCGGTATACGTGACCAACCTGGGCGTTGACGACGACGCGGTGACCATCACCTCGGCACACAAGGGACGAGGGCTGGGCGATTGTTGGTCGACCGCGAGCTGGGCGTGGAACGGACGTGAGTTCGTGCAGACCGATGACGCGACCACGGGCCTGTGCCGGTTGGTTGCCGCAGGTGGGGCCTGGCAGATGCCGACGCTGGTGAGCGAGGTGCGCGATGCCACCGGCAATGTCCTACAGGCCGCGGATTGAATTCAGAATGGAAACCGGACTGTGGCCCCCTGCGCGCAGTTGAACAGCTGCCGCATCAGCAGATAGTCGCTTTCGGCGCTTTCGTCGGTGAAGAACCGATATTGCGTGCGGTCCTTGCCACCGCTATAGAAGACGGTGAACTCGCCGCAATCGCTGGCGCTGTTGAACGAGTGACGGACCCGCAGATTGAACTCCAATGTGTCGACCGAAATCACGTTACTTTCGTCGTCGAACACCCAGTGGAGCTCACCGTCTTCCGTCTTGCGCATGACTGCCGCTACGAACGTCACTACTCGGGGTGGCAACATCAGCCAATCACTCCTCTTCGCTCCAGGTTTTCCATCATTGTCTTGATCCTCACCAACGCATCGGTCAGACCCACCCGGGTCTTTCTGCCCATCGGTACCGCTCTGGCACTCTGCGCAGCATCATGAAGCGCGGTCTCCGCTCCGCAGAGCAGCGAGATGACCATCTCGCCTTCAGCAAAGCCCAGCGCATGCCGTGCATCCATGCGCGCCACCAGGCGGCGCGCCATCTGGAGTGAACGCAGGGCTGCGCCATATTCCGCCGCGCTGACCTTGAAGCTCGCCTCGTCCACGAGGGCAATAACCTCAATGGTGAGCATCTTTGCCTGCTGTCGCGCCGCCGATGACAGTGCGTTTCGGACGGCAGCTGACGCTGTCCCCGCGTGCACGATCTCGCCGACCGCCACCACCAATGCAATCAGAGTTGCCGCGCCACACCAATAGGCAAATACGTCAATCCTTTCGGGAGCGCTCCACGTCTCATGCAGGTAGACAAGCGCGGCGCACACCAACAGTGAGGTGAGACCGTAGGCCCAGCGCGCCCTCGACATCCAGACCGTCTTTCGTAGAAGGGCGATGTTCTCGCCGGTGGCGATACGTTACCGATGGCGGGCATGTCGCGCCGTAGGCGAAGCCTTGCCTTCAGGTCAGTGAAATACCCGTTGAAGGAATGCCTGCATCGGGCGTTTCAGCCACGCAGGGCGTGGCTCTACGCCGGTTCTTCAATCCGCAGGACAGCGCGTAGAGCCACGCCCTGCGTGTCCTGCGTAGTCCAGCATCATGCGTCGGCGCAGTGCTCGATGATGAGCTGGATCGCACCACCGCCCCGGTAATCGTCGCTGACCAGCCGGTAGGCGACATGCACATGATTGGCCGGCGCGTTGCCGGTCCATCCGCTGAAGTAGATCGCGTTGATCGGCTCTGTGCGGCCCGGCAGGCGCAGGCTGAGCTTGAGGTGCTTTTCCTTGAGCACCTGCCAGCGCGCCACCTGGAAATGACCGTCGAACAGCGGCTCCGGGAAGCCCTGCCCCCACGGTCCTGCCAGACGCAGCGCCTCGGCGTGGCGGAAATCCAGTTCTTCCGCCGACAACTCGCCGTCGCTCATCAGCTGCTGCTGCAGCGAGGCGGGGTCCATCGTGGTGTTCACCACGTCGATGAAGGCCTGCCGGAATGCGTCCAGCTGCGCCAAGGGAAGACTCAGGCCTGCGGCCATGGCATGGCCGCCAAATTTCTCGATCAGGCCGGGATGCGCGGCATTCACCAGCGCCAGCGCGTCACGGATGTGGAAGCCGGCGATCGACCGCGCCGAGCCTCGCAGCGAATCGCTCCCTGGCTCGGACGGCGCGAACGCGATCACCGGGCGATGCAGCCGGTCCTTCATTTTCGAGGCCACCAGCCCGACCACGCCGGGATGCCACTGTGCGTCGAACAGACAGGCCGCGATGGGGCGTTCGCCCTCCGAGCTCAGCACCGCGCGCGAGACGGCCAGCTCCGCGTCGTCGGTCATCAGCTGCTGCACGGCGCGGCGCTCGGCGTTGATCTGCTCCAGGGTCTGCGCGATCTCGCGCGCCTGGCTGCGGTCTTCCGTGAGCAGCAGCTCGATGCCCAGCGCCATGTCTTCCAGGCGACCGGCCGCATTCAACCGCGGTCCCAGCGCGAAGCCGATGTCGGTCGCGCTCAATCGCTTCGCGTCGCGCCCACTGGCCTCGATCAGCGCCTGCAGGCCGATGCTGCCCTGCCCGGCCCGCAGGCGGCGCAGGCCGGCCGCGACCAGCGCACGGTTGTTCGCATCCAGCACCACCAGGTCGGCGACGGTACCCACCGCGACCAGATCAAGCAGCATCAGCAGATCGGGCTCAGGCGTGGAGGCGAACGCCCCCTGCCCGCGCAGATGCCGCCGCAGCGCCATCAGGACATAGAAGATCACGCCGACACCGGCGAGCGACTTGCTCGGGAACGCGTCGTCGTGCAGGTTCGGATTGACCAGCACATCGGCCGGCGGCAGGTGCTCACCGGGCAGATGGTGATCGGTGACCAGCACCTTCCAGCCCAGCGCCTTGGCGGCGGTCACGCCGGCATGGCAGGCGATGCCGTGGTCCACGGTGACCAGCAGGCCGGGCTTGAGGGCGGCCAGCTCCTCCACCAGCGAAGGCGAGAGGCCATAACCATGCAACATGCGGTTGGGAACGGCATGCACCACGTCGCGCGCGCCCAGCATGCGCAGGCCGCGCACGCCCACCGCGCAGGCAGTCGCCCCATCGCAGTCGAAATCGCCCACCACCAGAATCCGCTCATTGGCGGCAATGGCCTGCGCGAGCAGCTCAACCGCGGCCTGCATGCCCCCCAGCAGTTCCGGCGCGTGCAACTGGGCCAGCTTCGGCTGCGCCAGCGCAGGATCGGTGATGCCACGGGCTGCATACAGCCGCTGCAACAGCGGCAGCACGTCCGCAGGCCACCCCGCACAGTCCACCGGTACCCGCCGTTCAATCCGCATCATGCACACCCTTTCCCGCGTAGAGCCACGCCCTGCGTGGCTGCTTTAAACATCATCACGCATCGTGCAACTGCAATGGCTTCTTCCACAGCTTCCAGCGCTGCGCCTTTTCCAGCTCGAAGCGCAGGCCATCCTCGAAATCCAGCACCAGCCGGCGCAACTCACCGCGCTGCAACGCCGCCAGCAATGGCCGGATCGCATCACTGCCCAGCTGCTCCAGCGAACGCAGCTGGCGCAGGTCCACCAACGCGTCCACGGTCTGGTCGCCATCGGACTCCACGCCCGCCGCCTTGGCCAGGGCCTGCAGCAGGGCTTCGCGGCTGCGCACCTGCGCATAGGCCGTGCTCACGCGCTGCGGCAGCGTGCCGCCGCCCCAGAACCACAGCGAATTGATCGCGCGCTTGCCGGCGGCCACCCGCTGGGCGTTCCACTCGTGCTGGTGCAGCACGACCTGCGCCTCGGTCAGCAGCGCCCGCCAGAGGCGACCGGCGTCCCCCTGCGGCAGATGGTCGAACAGATCATCGCCCAGCACATCGTCCGGCGCGACAAACACCGGCAGCTGGATCTCCGCCGGCAACCGCAGGTACCAGCGGCCCGGCACCGGCGCATCGAGCGTGAAGCCATAACCGGCGAACAGCGGCTGCAGGGCGGGCAGCAGCGCGGCCACGTCTTCGGGGCCGGGACGCAGCGTGTCGCCGTGTCCCATCATGCGTGCACCCTGCATGTCCGGCGCGACATTGGCGGGATCGGCACGCAGCCACACGCCATCCACCGCATCGCCGACATCCAGCTGCCGGGTCAGTGCGGCCACCGACCAGTGCGCCGGCTGCAGCTGGAAATGCCGCTGCAGCTGGGCGCGCTCGCCCGCTTCAACACTGCTGCGCTCGGCGCGCCCGAGCGCCCTGGCCACGTCATCAGGCAAGGGCGCGGCCGGGAAACGGCTGCGCGCCGGGAGCAACAGCGTCGCGGTCGCCATGCGCGGTCAGGCCACGTACTGGACGCTGACGATTTCGTACTCGCGCTGGCCGGCCGGCGCGTCGATGGTGATGCTGTCGCCTTCGTTCTTGCCGATCAACGCACGCGCCACCGGCGAGGAGATGGCGATCAACCCCAGTTTGATGTCCGCTTCCAGGTCGCCGACGATCTGGTACTGCTTCTCTTCGTCGGATTCCACGTCGGCGAGGGTCACGCTGGCGCCGAACACCACCTTGCTGCCGGCATTGAGCTTGGTGATGTCGATGATCTCGGCATGCGACAGCTCACCTTCCAGCTGCTTGATGCGGCCTTCGATGAAACCCTGCTCCTCGCGGGCAGCGTGGTATTCGGCGTTTTCCTTCAGGTCGCCGTGCTCACGCGCTTCGGCGATCGCGGCGATGACCTTCGGCCGCTTCACCGACTTCAGGTGATCCAGCTCGTCGCGCAGCTTCTGCGCGCCTTTCAACGTGATCGGGGCTCTCATGCATTCAACTCCTTGTGCAGCTCCTGCAGCGACCAGACCGGGCCGGTTCCGCGGAATTCCAGTGATTGCACCAGTGCCTTGGCACCGGCGATGGTGGTCGAGTAGGTCACGCGGTGCTGCAGCGCTTCACGACGGATCGAGAACGAGTCGTTGATCGCTGCACGGCCTTCGGTCGTGTTGACGATGTAGACGATCTCGCCGTTCTTGATCGAATCGACGATGTGCGGGCGGCCTTCCACGACCTTGTTGACGACCTCGCAGTCCATACCGTGTTCCTGCAGCCACGCGGCGGTGCCACGGGTGGCGACCAGGCTGTAACCGCGCTCCAGCAGCGCCTTGGCCACCGGCAGAACGCGCTTCTTGTCCGGGTCGCGGACCGAAACGAAGGCCTTGCCCAGCGGCGGGGCCTTGATGCCACCGGCTTCCTGTGCGCGTGCGAAGGCAGCGCTGAAGCTGCGGCCCACACCCATCACTTCACCGGTGGAGCGCATTTCCGGCCCGAGGATCGGGTCCACGCCCTGGAACTTGGCGAACGGGAAGATGGCTTCCTTCACCGAGTAGTAGTCCGGCACGATTTCCTTGGTCGCGCCCTGCTCGGCCAGGGTCTTGCCGGCCATGCAGCGTGCGGCGATCTTGGCCAGCGCCATGCCGGTCGCCTTGGAGACGAAGGGCACGGTGCGCGAGGCACGCGGGTTCACTTCCAGCAGGTAGACGATGTCTTCACCGTCGTCACCGGCCTGGATGGCGAACTGGGTGTTCATCAGGCCGACCACGTTCAGGGCCTTGGCCAGCTCCACCACCTGACGGCGCAGCTCGGCCTGGGTGGCCGCCGACAGCGAGTACGGCGGCAGCGAGCACGAGGAATCGCCCGAGTGCACGCCGGCCTCTTCGATGTGTTCCATCACCCCGCCGATCAGCACGTTGCCGTCCTTGTCGGCAATGATGTCCACATCCACTTCCACGGCGTTGTCGAGGAAGCGGTCCAGCAGCACCGGCGAGTCATTGGAGACCTTCACGGCGTCGCGCACGTAGCGGGCCAGGTCGGATTCGCCATAGACAATTTCCATCGCACGGCCGCCCAGCACGTAGCTCGGGCGCACCACCAGCGGGTAGCCGATCTCACGGGCCAGCAGCAGCGCTTCCTGGTCGTTGCGGGCGATGCGGTTCGGCGGCTGCTTCAGGCCCAGCTTGTCCACCAGCTGCTGGAAGCGCTCGCGGTCTTCGGCCAGGTCGATGGAGTCCGGGCTGGTGCCGATCACCGGCACGCCGTTGGCTTCCAGCGCGCGCGCCAGCTTCAGCGGGGTCTGGCCACCGTACTGCACGATCACGCCCTTCGGCTGTTCCAGCTCGACGATCTCCAGCACGTCTTCCAGCGTCAGCGGCTCGAAGTACAGGCGGTCGGAGGTGTCGTAGTCGGTCGAGACGGTTTCCGGGTTGCAGTTGACCATGATGGTTTCATAACCATCCTCGCGCAGCGCCAGTGCGGCGTGCACGCAGCAGTAGTCAAACTCGATGCCCTGACCGATGCGGTTCGGGCCACCGCCCAGGATCATGATCTTGTCGCGGTTGCTCGGCGCGGCTTCGCACTCGTCCTCGTAGGTCGAATACAGGTACGCGGTGCTGGTGGCGAATTCGGCGGCACAGGAGTCCACGCGCTTGTACACCGGGCGCACCTTGAGCGCACGGCGCAGCGCGCGCACGCCCGCTTCATTGGTACCGGTCAGCTGCGCCAGACGGGCGTCGGAGAAGCCGGCACGCTTGAGCTTGCGCAGGCGCGCAGCGTCCAGCGCGTCCAGGCCGTCGGCGGCCAGCTGGGTTTCAGCCTGGATGATCTCTTCGATCTGGTCCAGGAACCACGGGTCGATGTGCGACAGCGCGAACACTTCATCCACGCTGAAACCGGCGCGGAAGGCATCGCCCACGAAGAACAGACGCTCCGGGCCCGGGGCCTTCAGTTCGCGCTTCAGGGTGGTGATGTCGTCTTCATTGGTCAGGTCCAGGCCGGTCGGGTCGAGGCCGATCTTGCCGGTTTCCAGTCCACGCAGGGCCTTCTGCAGCGACTCCTGGAACGTGCGACCCATCGCCATCACCTCACCCACCGACTTCATCTGGGTGGTGAGGCGGGCATCGGCGGCCGGGAACTTCTCGAAGGCGAAGCGCGGAATCTTGGTGACGACGTAGTCGATGGACGGCTCGAACGAGGCCGGGGTCAGGCCGCCGGTGATCTCGTTCTTCAGTTCGTCCAGGGTGTAGCCCACGGCCAGCTTGGCCGCGACCTTGGCGATCGGGAAGCCGGTGGCCTTCGAGGCCAGTGCCGAGGAGCGCGACACGCGCGGGTTCATTTCGATCACCACCACGCGACCGGTGGTCGGGCTGATGCCGAACTGCACGTTCGAACCGCCGGTGTCCACGCCGATCTTGCGCAGCACGGCGATGGAGGCATCGCGCAGGCGCTGGTATTCCTTGTCGGTCAGGGTCTGCGCCGGAGCCACGGTGATCGAGTCACCGGTGTGCACGCCCATCGGGTCGAGGTTCTCGATCGAGCAGACGATGATGCAGTTGTCGGCGGTGTCGCGCACCACCTCCATTTCGAACTCCTTCCAGCCCAGCACCGACTCTTCCACCAGCACTTCGGTGGTCGGCGACAGTTCCAGACCGCGGGTCACGATGTCGACCAGCTCTTCGCGGTTGTAGGCGATGCCACCACCGCTGCCGCCCAGGGTGAAGCTGGGGCGGATGATGGTCGGGTAGCCGACGCGGGTCTGGATTTCGATCGCTTCGTCCAGCGTGTGGGCGACGGCCGCCTTCGGGCATTCCAGGCCGATCTCGCCCATGGCCACGCGGAACAGCTCGCGGTCTTCGGCCATGCGGATCGCATCGCGCTTGGCGCCGATCAGCTCGACGTTGTACTTCTCCAGCACGCCGTTGTCGGCC
>JAEWLO010000306.1 GCA_023457475.1 Pseudomonadota bacterium
ACCCAGCAGCACGTGCTGCGCGGGGTGGAGCGCGCCCAGCGCGACCAGATCCCCATCCTGCTGGGCATGCTGGCCGCGGTGGTGGCCGCGCAGCAGGCAGGCGGCAATTCGTCGGGCGACGCCACCATGGCCGCGATCACCTCCGGCATGGGATTGATGCAGCAGCGCCAGATCAACTACACCCGCAGCAATGAGTCGGAAGCAGATCGCCTCGGCATCCGCACGCTGGCGCGCAGTGGCTACGACGTGGATGCGATGGCAGGGTTCTTCGAGCGCATGTCGGCCTCGATGCGCGGCAACGCGGGCGGCTATTCGGTGCCGGACTTCCTGCAGACCCACCCGGTCAACACCACCCGCATCAGCGAGGCCAAGGCCCGCGCCGAACAGATGAAGAAGGACACGGTGGTCCTGACCACCCAGACCCCGGGCGGCGTACGCACTGAACGGGTGGACCCGGCGGACCCGGCGCTGTCCGACCCGCTGGTCCGCCGCGCCAATCCGCTGCTGCCTTCAGGCATGCAGTTTTCGGTCAACAGCCTCAGCCGGGGGGCGTCAGGGCAGTTCGACTGGGCGCGTGAGCGCCTGCGCGTGCTCAGCGCCGACACCCCGGGCGAATTGACCACCGAATACCAGAACCTGCAGCGGGGACAGAAGAACGGCCTCACCGACGCCCAGCAGTACGGGCTGGCGCTGGCCCGACTGCGCGGTGGCGGGGCACCGCAGGCGCGGGCCGACCTGACCGAACTGCTGCAGACCCACCCCGACAACCTGTGGGTGGCCCTGGCTCTGGGCGAGGCGGAGTCGCGCACGGGACAGACAGCCCAGGCGAATGCCCGCTTCGACGCCCTGCTGCGCCAGCATCCTGGCAGCCGTCCCGTCGCCCTCACCTATGCCGAGGTACTCAACCAGCAGGGCGGCCGTGAGGCGGGCCAGCGCGCGCAGGCCATGCTGCGGCCGCTGCTGTCCCAGAGCGGCAACGACCCGGTGTTCCAGCAGCGTTATGCGCGGGCCAGCGAGCTGGCGGGCGACACGATACGGGCCAGCGAGGCCTATGCCGAGGCGGCATTCCTGAACGGGCGGCCGGAGCAGGCCTTGATGCAGCTGCAGGCGTTGAAGAAGCAGCCGGAACTGGACTATGTGGGCCGGGCACGGGTGGATGCGCGGATCGAGAGCATTACCCCGACCGTGCTGGAAATGCGGCGGCAGGGGATCAATGATCCGGAGCTGGAGCGGTAACGGTCAGAGTGGTGGTGGACCGCCTGGGCCGGCCGACGGCCGGCGCTACCGGCAATCGGCGCATCACTGACCGGGCGCGCTGCGACGCGCTCCCCATCGCGGCACACGGTTGCCATCGGGGCGCGGCCGGACCACGCAAAGCGTGAAGATGACATGAAAACGACATGTCGATGAACCCGCTCGGACACCCGGTCACAAACCTGTCATGAAACCGTAGTCTACTGGGGTTCAATCCCGGTCTTACAGCATTACGGTGGGCACGTGCAGAAACGCATCCTGATCGTCGACGACGAACCCGCGATCCGCGAAATGGTCGCCTTCGCCCTGCGCAAGGGCGATTACGACCCGATCCACGCCGGCGACGCCCGCGAAGCCCAGACGGCGATTGCCGACAGGGTGCCGGACCTGATCCTGCTGGACTGGATGCTGCCGGGCACCAGCGGGCTGGACCTGGCCCGGCGCTGGCGCAAGGAAGCCCTCACCCGTGAGGTGCCGATCATCATGCTGACCGCGCGCGGCGAGGAGAACGACCGCGTCGGCGGCCTGGAAGCCGGTGTCGACGACTACGTGGTCAAACCGTTCTCGGCCCGCGAGCTGCTGGCGCGGATCCGCGCGGTGATGCGCCGCGCACGCGAGGACGACGAGGACGGCAGCGTGGCCGTGGGCAACATCCGCATCGATGGTGCCGCGCACCGCGTGTTCGCGGGCGACCAGCCGATTCCGATCGGCCCGACCGAGTACCGCCTGCTGCACTTCTTCATGACCCACCCCGAACGCGTCTACACCCGTGCCCAGCTGCTGGACCACGTGTGGGGCGGGAGCGTGTACGTGGAAGAACGCACCATCGACGTGCACATCCGCCGCCTGCGCAAGACGCTGGAACCGTTCGGTGCCGAGAACATGGTGCAGACTGTGCGTGGCGCGGGCTACCGCTTCTCGACCTCGACCTGATCCATGCCGCGTCACATCCGCTCTGCCTGGTTGAAAACGCTGGCCACGCTGGTGGCCCTGCTGCTGGTCGCCATCATCGTCGGGTTCGTCACCGGCCATGTATGGATGTGCATCGCGCTGGTGTCTCTGGGCGCGCTGGTCTGGCACTACTGGCGGCTGCGGGGCGTGCTGGGGCGGCTGACCGCACGCCAGCGCTGGGACACCGCCAACGGGACCGGCGTCTGGAACGAACTGGACCGCGTGCTGTACCGCAACCAGGTCGAGATGCGCACACGCAAGCGCCGCCTGCTGGACATGCTGCGCAGCTACCGCGCCGCCGCCGCCGCGCTGCCGGATGCGGTGGTCGTGGTGGACCGCAACACCCAGCGCGTGCAGTGGTTCAATGAAGCGGCCACCTCGCTGCTGGGCCTGCACCACCCCGGCGACCTTGGCGGAGCCCTGGTGGAACGCCTGCAGCCGATGCCGCTCGCCCACTGGCTGGCCGGTGGTCGCAACGCCGAGCCGATCCTGGACGTGCCCTCGCCGGTGGATCCTGCGATCCGGCTCAACCTGCGACTGATCCCCTACTCGCCCGACTACTGGCTGCTGATCGCCCGCGACGTGAGCAAGCTGCTGCGTCTGGAACAGGTGCGCCGCGACTTCGTGGCCAATGTCTCGCACGAACTGCGCACCCCGCTGACCGTGGTGCACGGCTACCTGGACATGATGGACCCGGAGGACTTCCCGGGCACCGGCCCCATGCTGGAGGAAATGCGCAAGCAGTCACAGCGCATGGCCCAGCTGGTGGAAGACCTGCTCACCCTGTCGCGGCTGGAATCGCAGGAGCATTCCCATGAAGAAACCGTGGCCATGGCCCCGATGCTGGCCCCCCTGCGCCGCGAGGCCGAAGCGCACAGCCAGGGCCGCCACCAGATCAGCGTGGTCGACCACGCCGGCGTGGATCTGGCCGGCTCGACGAAGGAACTGCACAGCGCCTTTTCCAACCTGGTGACCAACGCGGTCCGCTACACCCCTGCCGAGGGCCGCATCGAGGTGGAGTTCGCGCGCGAAGGCCAGGGCGTGGTGCTGTCGGTCCGCGACACCGGCTACGGTATTCCGGCCAACCACCTGCCCCGCCTGACCGAACGGTTCTACCGGGTCTCCAGCAGCCGTTCGCGCGAAAGCGGCGGCACCGGGCTGGGCCTGTCGATCGTCAAACACATCCTGGGCCTGCACCATGCGCGCCTGGACATCCAGAGCGAGGTCGGCAAGGGCAGCGTGTTTGCCTGCCACTTCGACGCCGACCACGTGCGTGCGCGCACTGAAGCCGCTCTTCCTTCTGCTGAAGACTTTCCCGCATGAGCACTCTCGTTCCCATCGCGCTGCCGGCAGAAACCGACCCGCTGCGTGAGCCGTCGCTGTACATCAACCGCGAGCTTTCCCAGCTGGACTTCAACTTCCGCGTGCTGGCACAGGCCATGGACCCGCAGGTGCCGGTGCTGGAGCGGCTGCGCTTCATGTGCATTTCCTGCACCAATCTGGACGAGTTCTTCGAGATCCGCGCCGCGGCGGTCCGCCACGCCCAGGAGTTCGGCCTGCCGCCGGCTCCGGACGGCATGACCCCGCAGGCGGTGTTGAACGCGATCCACGACCGCGCCGCCCAGCTGGTGGACCAGCAGTACCGCTGCTGGAACGAGACCCTGCGCCCGGCGCTGCACGAGGCCGGCATCGACGTGCTGGGACGCCATTCCTGGAACCACCGCCAGAAGCGATGGCTGCGTGCGTACTTCCGCAACGAGATCATGCCGGTGCTGTCGCCGCTGGGCCTGGATCCGTCGCACCCCTTCCCGAAAATTCTCAACAAATCGTTGAACATCGTGGTGGTGCTCAAGGGCACCGATGCGTTCGGCCGCGCCGGCCACATGGCCATCGTGCGTGCACCGCGCTCGCTGCCGCGCATCATCCAGCTGCCCGATTCGCTGGGCAATGGCGCGCAGACCTTCGTGTTCCTGTCCTCCGTGCTGTCCACCTTCGTCGACGAGCTGTTCCCGGGCATGGAGGTCCAGGGGGCCTACCAGTTCCGCGTGACCCGCAATTCCGAACTGGTGGTGGACGAGGAAGAAGTCGAGAACCTGGCGCTGGCGCTGCGCGACGAACTGGTGGACCGCGGCTACCGGCCGGCGGTGCGGCTTGAGATCGCCCACGACTGTCCGCGCGACATCGTGCGCACGCTGCTGCAGAACTTCGGCCTCACCGAGAATGCCGTGTACCGCATTGATGGACCGGTCAATCTCAACCGCGTGATCCAGTTGTACGACCTGCTGACGCGCCCGGAGCTCAAGTTCCCGGCCATGAATCCGCGCACGCTGCGCGACAGCGACGGCATCTTCGAGATCGTGGCGCGCAAGGATGTGCTGCTGCACCATCCGTTCGACGCGTTCACGGCGGTGCTGGACCTGATCAAGCAGGCAGCCGTCGACCCCAACGTCCTGGCGATCAAGCAGACCCTGTACCGCACCGGCAAGGATTCGCAGATTGTCGACGCGCTGATCCAGGCCGCACGCAACGGCAAGGACGTGACTGTCGTGGTCGAGCTGCGCGCCCGCTTCGACGAAGAGGCCAACCTGGGCCTCGCCGACCGTCTTCAGGAGGCGGGCGTGCAGGTGGTGTATGGCGTGGTCGGCTACAAGACCCACGCCAAGATGCTGCTGATCGT
>JAEWLO010000307.1 GCA_023457475.1 Pseudomonadota bacterium
AGCTTGCGCTGGATACATCGTCCACGTCCGGGCCACGGCGGACCTTGGCCGGGGCCTGCTGCGCACCCGGCAGCTGGGCCAGCATGGCGCGGGTGTAATCGTCGGTGGGACGGCCGGCCGGATCGACCGGCGGACCACCCACGCCGCCGCCATTGCCCCCGCCCACGCCACTGCCGGATGCCATGCGACGGTCCATCAACGACGGCTCACCCGAGCCCTGCGGGGCACCGGTCGGGTAGTCATCGACCTGCGCCGGCGGCGTCTGGTAGGGGTTTTCCTGGGTGCCGGCCGGCGGCAGCGGAGGAAGCATGGCGATGGGCTCAGCGCTCTGTACCGGAGGCGGCGGCGTCATGGCCGGCGCGGTCGGCAGCTCCGGCGTGGAAACGCGCGCCTGCTCATTGACCTTCGCCGGGGCCTCCGCATCCTGGCTGCCCTTGCGCAGCAGCAGGAAACCCATGGCCACGATGAGCACCAGGATGCCGCCGAGGAATGCCAGCGCCTTGCGGTTCAGGCGCTGCTCTTCGGCCGAGCGCAGCGTGGGCGCGGCCGCATCCAGATTGGGGTTGTTGTCAGCCACGTTCTGGCCGTAGTACGGGTTCGACGGAGCCTCATGCGCGGGGTTCTGCGCGTTGTAGCCCTCGTTGTTCGGCTCGTTTCCGGGAGTGTTGTTCTGGCTCATTTCTTCACGTTCCTTCGCAGACCGACGACGCTGTCACCGTGGCGGATGATCAGGTAGGGATAGGTGCCGTGCACGATCAGCGAATTGCCTTCGACCGTCGTGTTCACGACAAAGTCGTCGCCATACTCCGACTCACGCCCGAACACCGCCGGGAAGATGCCGGTCTTGTACTCCGGCGACGTCGGCAACTTGAGGTAGGTGAAGCGGCCGTCGTCGTAGGCGTTGACCGGAATCAGCCAGCCCATCTTCTTCGGCTTGCGGGTGGAATAGGAGTAGTCGAAGTTGTACTGACGGTCCTTGGCCAGCTCCGAGCTGAGCAGCGGCTTGACCTCTTCATCGACGGCCTGCTGCGCGGTGCCGAATTCGGTATCGCTGGGATAGGTGAAGGCGATCTTGTACTGCACGCCGGCACGGCGGGCCTGTTCCAGCTGACGCCAGTCGGTGGCCACGACCTTCAGTTCGAAGATGTAGGAGTGGGTTTCCGTACGCACCATCATGTTGGTGTCCACGTCCACGTTCTTCGGCTTCAGGTAGAAGACGTTCTCCCGACGCGTGAGCTCCCAGCCGCTGCTGAAGCCGGTGCTGTAATCAAGGATCTTCTCGTTCGGGCTCAGCTCGATCTGGGTGGTCAGGCCCAGACCGGTGCGCACCGGATAGATCCGGTCATGTTCGTACTCGTAATGATCCACCACCGACTGCGCCTTCACTGGCGCGGTGAACAGGAACATCATCGGCACCAAGGCCAATGCGGCCCATCCTGCTTTGCTGCTACTCATCGGTTGCTTGCTCCCTGCGCGGTTCCGGTGGAAACGTTCTGCGCCGGCGCGACGGGCTGTCGCGGCACGGCTTGTCCTGGTACGGCCTGGCCCGGCATCTGCTGCACCGGCTGGCCCTGCATCTGTTGCGGCACCGGCTGGCCGGGCATCTGCCCGGGTACGGTCATCTGCCCGGGAACCTGCTGCATCGGCTGGCCCTGACCTTGACCAGGCATGGGCTGGCCGGGAACGGACTGGGCGGGTGCGGCAACCGGCTGGCCGGTGACCGGGTCGATCATGGTCGCGGCGGCCGGGTTGTTCGGGTCGTACACGGGCGCGGCGGCGGCGGCCTGCGCGGCCTGTGCGTTGTTGGCCTGCTGCGTCATCGACGCGTCGTCGGGCACTGGCACACCGCGTGCGTAATCGCTGTCCACGCGGTACTCGGTGACCTGGAAGGCCAGCGGATTGAGCACGCGGTCCTGCTCCGACAACGCCAGGTCGGTGCGGTACTCGAACCGCAGCGTCACCAGCTTGTTGTCCAGGTAGGTCATCACGCCTGTGGTCTTGTCCAGCAGGCTGCGCTGGATGCGGACGGACGCGCCCTTGAAGCTGCCATTGCCTTCCACCGCCAGCGGCGTGATGCTCAGGATCTTGATCCGGATCGCCTTGCTGGTGCCGTACACGTAGACCGGGTTCTGCGGATTGTTGTTCGCATACCGTTGGCGCTGCGTGGCGGCGACCGGCTCGGAGGACATGGTGAACACCAGATCCCAGTCGCGCAGGCCCATCGTGTTGGAATCGAACGACTCGCGCGCCAGGACATACTGCGCCACGTTGCTGCGGTTGATCGCTTCATTGGCGGTGATGGTCTGGTTGTTGAAGTCGCCGCCCAGGCGCGCCACCGTCGCAGTGCCGGTGTAGGCATCGGCCATCACCAGGAACGGCACCTTTTCCTTCAGCGGCAGCATGTAGTAATAGCCGCCCGCCAGCGCCAGCGACATCACCATCGAACCGGTGGCCACCATCCACGCGCGCTTCTCGCTGCGGCGAGCAAGGTCGGCGATGGTCAGCTCGTAGCTGACCGCCTTGGAGACGGCCTGCTCGACCTTGGGGCTGTTGCCTGCGTCCTTCTTTCGGAACATGGAATTCATCCGTACTGCTGGAACGTCAATGGGTGCAACGCTTCTGCGCGCTGCAGAAGCAGATCACGGCGACAGAAGCCGACATCGTCAGCTTCCGCGTGCCTTGCCTGCTGTTCCGGTCGAAGCAGTGGAAGGCACCGCCGTCTGCACCACGATCTGGTTGCCCACGATCGAAACGGAAATCCCCTGCCCGGCGTATGCGGCGCTGAGATCGATCATCGCCTGCTGCGGATTGGTGGTCGCAATCGTCGACACCGCACCGTACAGCGTGTAATCGGAGGTGATGCGGTAATCCAGCGTCATGCCGGAATCCTTCGCCCAGCGCTCAAGCATGGTCTTGAGCGTGCCGTCCATCGGCGACGCCTGATAGACGTAACTGGAGAACAGCGGAATTTCCTGCGTGGTGTTGGCGAAACGATTCACCGGCTTCCAACGGCCGCCGAAATCCGGCGCGGGCTTGGTGGCACAGCCGGCCATCATGATCGCGGCGGCAACAACGGCAACAACGCAACCCTTTGACAGAAACGCTTGCTTCATACGAACTTCCCTATGGCGTACGGAATAGCGGCTTTGGTTCGGAGATTCAGACAACGCGTTGGAGCACCGGGCCGCTGGATCAGGACCGATGTGACGATGATGCCCGCAGGCACGACCGCGAAACACCCTTCAACGGTGAGACCGGGCCCCCGCCCCGCCTGGTGTGAGAACGCCCCGGACACCCGGTCCGGCCCCTGCGTTTCACCCCATCCCCGAGAAAAGCCATCCATGTTCCTCATTGACTACTTCAGTGCATCGCGTCCAGCACTGTCCTCAAACTGCAGAAAATCGACGCATGAAACGTCCATCACAAATACGATGCCACAACAGGGCGTCAATTCGATGTCAATCGCGACGAAAAATTTACATCCGCCAAGCCTTTATGAGATGTGCGTCACAATGACACCTGTGCATGCACCTGTGCACCCTTCTTCACACCACCTGCTTCACAGCTCCAGCATCTTCACATCGGTCTTGGGCAGCAGACGCGATGTGAAGTACTTGTCCTTGTAGTACTTGATCTTGTCGCACTTCACCGGATGCGGAATGCCCTCGTACAGGAACACCTCGTGGTCCATGCCCATGGCCTTGAGTTCCTGCGGCAGCATGAGCGCACGGCGCTCTTCGGTGAAGTTATGGGTCTTTTCGCGCGCATGGGTCACGTTCTTCCTGCGCACGGTGGTGTAACCGAGCATCTCCGAATAGTCGTTCGCGTCCTGCTGTTCGCGCGGGGCGTATAGGATCTGCAGCGCATGGTTGGTGATGATGGTGCGCGAGACGTCCCGCCCATAGGTGGCGTCCAGCTGCGCCATGCTCTGGATGATGGGCAGCAGGCGCACGTTGTAGCCGGCCATGTACGACACTGCCGAAGCGATGATGTCGACCTTGCCGATCGAGGTGAATTCGTCCATCAGCAGCAGCACCTGGTACTTCAGCTCCGGATTGCCCTTCGGCAGTTCCTTGGTGTTGAGGTTGATGATCTGGCTGAAGAACAAGTTGATGATCAGGCGGCTTTCGGCCAGCTTGTTGGGCTGGATGCCGATGTAGACCGTCATCTTCTTCTTGCGCAGGTCGGTCAGCAGGAAATCGTTGTCGCTGGTGGCCTTGTCGAGCACCGGATTGATCCAGGCGTTCAGCGGTTCCTTGAAGGTGCCCATGATCGAGGCGAAGGTCTCGTCGGCCTGCGACAGCAGGTTGGCGAAGGCGGCCTTGGCATTGCCGGACAGGAACGACTGCTGCGAGAGGGTGACCAGGTATTTCTTGAGATCGGTACCGTCACCGGTGGACAGGCGGAAGATGGCCCCCAGCGTGGGCGCACCCTGCCCGCTCGGGAAGCCCATGCTGCGCTCGTCGTCCCAGTTCTCGAACAGGTACAGGCTGAAGGCCATGAAGGCATTGCGCGCCTGGCTGATCCAGAATTTCTGGTCGTCCGAGCCATCCGGGTACAGCATCGCGGCGATGCTCATCAACTCGGAGACACGGAAGTTGGCGTCGTCCGACACGTAGCTGAGCGGATTCCAGCGATGCGTGCGCCGGTCTTCGGCGAACGGGTTGAACAGGAACACTTCATGCCCCTGGCTGGCGCGCCAGCCACTGGTGAGATCGAAATTCTCCTGTTTGATGTCCAGCACCACGATCGACTCGCCGTACTCGAGCAGGTTCGGAATCACCACGCCCACACCCTTGCCCGAACGGGTCGGCGCGGCCAGGATCACGAACTGCTGCCCACTCAGGCGCACCAGCTTGCCACCCATGCTGCCGACCACGATGCCGCTCTCGCTCTTCTTGAACATGCCGGCGTTGGCCAGGTCGGCCGAGCTGGCAAAGCGCGCGTCGCCGTGGATCGACTTCTTTTTCGGCTTGAACATGAAGAACAGCACGACCAGGCACAGCACCAGCGGCAATCCGAAGCCGATCACGCCGGCCAGCTTGATCTTGGTCAGATACGGCGCAACCGCCGGCTGGTCCATGGCCTGCACGTACTGCAGGTAGGTATTCCACTTATAGAAGCCGGTATCAAGGCCCAGCAGCAGCAGGGTGAGATACCCGGAGAGGGCGTAGCCGGCAAGCGCGGTCAGCAGGACAAGGACGGCGGTGGCAACAATCTTTCGCGTGGACAATCCAGATCCTCCATGACGCGCCCGGGCAGGCGCAACGGCTAGCGACGACGCCGACGCGGCGTGGTGCGCGTGAGTTTCCTTTCGTCTTCCGCGCGGACGGCTTCGTCCTGCTGCAGCAGGTCCTGCCAGTGGCTGTGCGCCTGTTCGAGCGAGAGCACCTCGGTGACTCTCGCGCCGCCCATCGTGAGCACAGCGTAGCCCACTACATCCGCCGGACTGTAGACCGGCGAGTGTGTCAGGGCCACCAGCTGATACCTGCCATCGGCCCGCAATGCATGAGGGTACTGGACCATCGTGCACGCTCCCCGGTCGACTCCAGTGGTCGCATGCTAATCCACACCGTGGCGTATGCCAATCAGAAATCCCTTACCCGGCATCACGGGGAGCACCGACGGTCGTGTGAAGAAGAACCATACGGTGCTTTGTGACAGTTACACGAGCATTACATCGTGTGATTGATGCGTGTCGTGACCAGCTCCTTGTTTCCCTCATGGCCGGCACTGCGGCGGATGACCACCGGTTCCCTCACGCGTTGCGCAACATACGAGAGGCTGGCAGCAAGGATGAAGGTGTAGCCAAGCAGCTCGGTGGTTTCTTCAATCGTGTTCTTGAACACCCGGATGTACTGGTCACCGAGCAGCCCCGTCCACAGCGAGGTCATGCCGATCAGACGCGAATAGAACAGCAGCAGGACAAGGCCAATGACCATCACGATGCCCGGCCGGGCACCGAGGAAGCGCACCAGCCCGGCGAGAGTGGCGCGCACATCACGGCCGGCCCAGGCCAACGCGCCACTTGCCAGCAGCGCAACCGGGTACTTCCACAGGCCGTGCGCGATGAGGTCCAGCACCTCATCCATTTCACGCAGGAACATGCAGGCGAAGAACGCCGCGGCAAGTACCGCGAAGCGACGATCCTCGCGGCGGGCCACGGCCAGGCGCGTGAAGGCAAGCACACTGGCGGCGAGGAACCCCTCCTGGGTCAGCTCCACCAGGGACCACTCGCCCACCGCATTGCCCAGCAGGTGGATGTCCACCCACGCCAGCAGGGGGGGCAGGGTCACCATCACGCCAAAGAGGAAGGCACGGCCCAGGTGGGAGGCCAGGAGTTGGAGATCGTTTTTCATGGAAAGCACCGGTGCGCCCGAGCCGAGCGCATACATATAAGTAGGAAGCAGGAACAGAATTATCGATGTCGTAAAAAAGTCGTTAAACCCCATCAATAGAACAATGCATACCCTTGCGGGGTAATAGGCATCACCGGTAGCGCCGGCCGTTGGCCGGCCCAAGCG
>JAEWLO010000308.1 GCA_023457475.1 Pseudomonadota bacterium
GGTCTATAGCGACCGCTTCGTGGACCTGGTGACGGAAGGCTTCGATTGTGCGATCCGGGTGGGTTATCTGGCCGACTCCAGCCTGGTGGCACGCTGCGTGGGGCCGCTGCACGGAAAGCTGGTGGCCAGCCCCGCCTACATCGCCGCACACGGTGCGCCACGGCGGCCTGAAGAGCTTTCCGGCCATGAAGCCCTGATGCAGGGCACGGAGGCGTGGCAGTTCCGGGATGGCGATCAGATCATCAGTGTGCGCCCGCAGGGGCGCTTCAAGGCAGACAACGGCACCGCGCTGGCGGTAGCGGCTGTGGCTGGACTGGGCGTGGCCTGGCTGCCGGACGGCATTGTCGGCCCACATGTGGCCACGGGTGCGCTGCAGGTGCTGATGCCCGACTATCCGCCGCCCTCCGCAGGCATTTACGTGGTCCGCCCACCAGGCCGGCACGCATCACGCAAGGTGCGCGTGCTGACTGAGATGCTGCTCGAGTGTTTCGACACTGCGGACGGCAGGTAACCCCCGCCGCCCGTCAGCTTTCGTCTGCGGTCAGAACCCGCGCGTAAAGCCCAGGAACACCGTTGCGCTGCTGTCGGCATCACGCTCGATGAGTGGACTGTCCGTGATCTTGTCCGGAAGACGCTTGTACTGCACGAAACCCATCATCGACCACTTCTCCCCCAGCGGACGGAAGTAGCTGACGCCAACGTGCGGAATGGTCACCGAGCCGGGTTTGTAGTCGATCGCGCCGCGCGCTACTTCCTTGTCCAACGTGCCGTAGTAGTAATTGGCCATGTCCTTGCTCTGCCACGTGACGCCCACATTCGGGGTCAGCTGCCCGCCGAGGAACGGAACACCGTAGCCGTACTGCAGCGAGAGCTCCTGCCCGCCACTGGCGTCGGCGACGTCGGCCAGTGCCTCGATCTCCAGCTCACCGATGAAGCTGCTCCACACCGCCTTGGCACCGAGATCCAGGCCTTTGTCGCGGTCTTCCAGAACGCGGTAATCCAGCCCGTTTTCCGCCAGCTCGCGCCGGCCCAGGTCCTTGACGTCGAACCCGTCCATGCGGAACTTGACGACCGCGGCCACGTTCAGATGGTCCGTTTCGATGAACTTCCAGCCGGCACCCAGCCCTTCGAAATAGAAGCGCTCTCCGTTGAACGCCACCAGCGGGAACGGCATCACCCGGCTGCCCTCGCCGGCATACGCGCTGTCCACGGCAACCGCGCCCAGACCGAGACCCCAGCGGGGCGGGCCCTGCTCTCCCGGACCTTCGGCGCCCGGGGGATCCTGGGCCAGTGCGGTGAACGACAGGCTGCAGGCCAGCGCGGCGGACAGAATCTTGATCATGGGTGGTTCAACCTCTCCAGATGGGGTGGGCATCAGGATGAAGAGGTGATGTCGCTGAAATGTCGCACGCCTGCACTGCTGCGTGAATGCGGGCTTACCATTACGGAATGTGGATACGGCTGGCCGACATGTCTAGAGCGGCACGGGCGCCGCGGTCGCTCGCCGAAAGGTTGAGGCTCCAGCCGAAGCGCTCGCAGATGCGGCCGATCAGGAACAGTCCCAGCCCTTGCCCGCGGACGGGAGCGGACTGCCGAAGCAGCTCGCGGTAGCGACGGGCGGCCTCGGCCGGGTCGAACCCCTCGCTTGCGTCGGCGACGGTGAGTACCCCGTCCTTCAAGGTGATCGCCACATCGCCCTGCTCGGTGTTCTCGATTGCGTTGCGGATCAGGTTGCTGGCGGCGATACGCACCATCGCCTCCGGCGCGGCAATGAAGGTGGCTTCGATCTCTCCGAGCTGCAGCCGTGCGGATTTCCCCAGGAGAAGGTGTTCGTGGTCCCGGGTGAGCTGCGCGAGCAGTTCGTGCAGGACGGTGACGTCCTGCGCTTCGCTGCCGGGCAGCGGCTCCCGGGCGAGATACAGCAGCGCGACCATGGTCTCGGACAGGTCCTCCACGGCATGCTCGATACGGGCCAGCGCGGGACGCGCACTCTCCGGCAATGGCTGCTGTCGGAGCACGTCCGCCGCGCCGCCAATCACCGCGATGGGGGTGCGGAACTCATGGCTGGCCTGGTCCATCAGGCTGCGCTCGCGCTGGATGAACTGGTCGACGCGTTCCAGGTGGGCATTGCTGGCCTGGGCGATGACCTGCACTTCTTCGCGTTTGTAGTCCGTCGGCAGGCGCGTGCCGGGAACAGCAGGGTCGACCGCCTGCATGCGCGCGGCAAGGTCACGCACCGGGCGCACCAGGTTGGCATGCAGCCAGGAGATGAAGCCGGCGATAACCACACCGAACGCCAGAATCCACAGTGCGCTCAGGTTGCCATACAGGTTCTGATGGTGCTCCAGCGGTTCGATGTCGATCTGGGTAATGAGTTTTCCGGGCGGCAGGTCCACCACCAGGGCGTGGTAGCTGCGGCCATCGTCCGGCTCGGAGAGCGAAGCATGGCTCATGAACGCGGCGTCCGAGCTGTACATGCCGGGCGGCTGATGGGCCAGGTGCGCCGGTGGCGGCGTGCTGGCGCTGCGCCCCTTCACCACATACCACGATCGAACAAAGCCGGTATCCGGCAAGGACGCCGCCCTCCCCTCGCGAACCTGCCGGGCATGCTCGTGCGAAATCGACTGCGCCAGCTGGCTCCAGTAGCGGTCTTCGATCAGCAGCTGACCACTGAAGGCCTGCACGCTGATCGCCAGCAGCGTGAGCAGGCCAAGGGCGATGAAGGCCACACTGGTCCACCAGTGCACGCCACGGCTGCGCGGCCGCGCGGGCTCACTCATCGGCACCGAGCCGGTAGCCGGTGCCGGACACGGTGTGCAGCAGCGCGGGCTCCGGGTCCACGTCAACCGCGCGCCGCAACACGTACATGTGCGAACGCAGCAGGTCGGTCCCCGGAACCGCATCGCCCCACGCCGCGCGTTCAAGGCGCGCGCGACTGACCACCTGGGGGCTTTCGCGCATGAGCACCTCGAGCAGCCGGCGTCCGATCCGGGTGAGCGCGACGGGACGTCCTGCACGCGTGGCCTGCAGGGTGCCCAGGTCGAAGGTCAGGTCGGCCACGCTGAGCGAATTGGCCTGCGCGGCGACCTGCAGGCGACGCGCGACCAGCGAACGCAGCCGGACTTCAATTTCCGGCAACGCCACCGGCTTGACCAGATAGTCGTCGAGACCGGCGTCGAAGCCGTCGATCTTGTCGGCGACCTGGTCGCGCGCGGTCAGCATGATCACCGGCACGCTGCTGCCAACTTCCTGCCGTAGCCGCCTCAGCACGCTCAGGCCGTCCAGTCGCGGCAGATTCCAGTCCAGCACGATCGCGTCGTAGTCCTGGGAGGAAGCAAGGTGCAGGCCGGAGACACCATCCGGCGCGGCGTCCAGACGGTGCCCGCAGGCTTCCAGATAGTCGTAGAGATTCGCCGCGAGCTGGGCGTTGTCTTCGATGATCAGGATGGAAAGCGCACGCTTGGTCATCGCCAGTCTCATTCGGACGGGTGCATCGGCGCGATCCCGTGAATCTGCTGCCCGGCCATCGCCACTCCCTGCAGCGTCCACTCTAGCATGAGGTACGCCGCGCCCAATCCAGGTGCCGGACGCCGCCGAGCCGTTCGCGAATCCACGTCATCGCGTCATCCATCACGCTGTACGCCACCGGGATGACCAGCAGGCACAGCACCGTGGACGTCGCCAGGCCGCCGATGACCACGATCGCCATCGGTGCCCGGAAGCTGGGGTCGGCTCCCATTCCCAAGGCCACCGGCACCATGCCCGCACCCATCGCCAGCGTCGTCATCACGATGGGGCGGGCGCGCTTGCGGCAGGCGTCGATCAACGCACGGTGCCGGTTCATGCCCAGCTGGCGTCGGGCGATGACGATGTAGTCCACCAGCAGGATCGAGTTCTTGGTGGTGATGCCCATCAGCATGATCAGGCCGATCATCGACGGCATCGACAGGGTCTGCCCGCTCACCCACAGCGCGGCGAACGCACCGGGAATGGACAGCATCAGGGCCACCAGTACGGTGAGAGGCTGCGCGAAGTCCTTCAGCAGCAGCACCAGCACCATGTACACGCACAGGATGCCGGCCGACATCGCCAGGACGAAGCCGACCACCAGCTCGCCCATGGCTTCGGCATCGCCGGCCGCCGCGTGGCTGATGCCGCGCGGCAACTGCGCCAGACTGGGCAGCGCCATCGCCTGCCGTTCCACCTCACCCAGCGGCTGGCCGTTGAGCGCCACCTTGAGGGTGACGTTGCGCTGGCGGTCGTAGCGGGTGAGCTCGGCCGGGCCACTCACCAGGGCGAGCGTCGCCACGCTCTCCATCGGCACCGGTCCGCGCGCGCCCGGCACCGGAAGCCGACCGAGCACGTCCAGGTCATCCCGGCTGCGGTCGTCCAGGCGGACCATCACCGGCACCTGCCGCTCGCTGAGGTTGAGTTTGGCCACGTCCTGACGGTAGTCGCCGAGCGTGGCCACCCGCAGGGTCTCGGCCAGGGCACCCGCGGTGACGCCAAGGTCGGCCGCTCGCGCCACATCCGGGCGGACCACGAGCTCGGGGCGCACCAACGCGGCCGAGGACGTCACCGCACCGATGCCGGGGATGCCGCGGAGCTCACGCTCGACCACGGCGGCGTGCCGGGCAAGCCGGTCTCCGTCGTCGGCGCGCAGCACCAGTTCCAGCCCCTCACTGTCGCTGCCTACGCTGATACGCACGCCGGGTAGCCGC
>JAEWLO010000309.1 GCA_023457475.1 Pseudomonadota bacterium
ATGCGGTGCGCCTTCCAGCGCACGTCCGCGTCCATCGCGCGCAGCTTGGTGAGGTTGTAGGGGGTGTCGGGCAGCACCTTGGCACTGGCCTTCAACGCAGCGGCCTCCTTCTTCTGTTCCGCATTCGCTGACTCACCGCTGCCGGTCTTCGGCGGTGCGCCGACGAAGCCGGCCAGGTCATCGAAATCCAGACGCCTGGAGACCAGCTCCGCCTTCAGGAACGGTCGCTCGCGGCCGACCTCGATCTGTGCCGTGCCGCCCAGGTCGCTGTCGCCCGCCGTGCCAGTGAAGTTCTCGTAGCGCCACACGTCGTTGTCGCGCTTCAACCGACCTTTCAGCTTGTAGGGCGGGGTCGAGGGAATCGCCAGTCCGATCAGCGGGTACAGGTCTTCCATGTCCTGGCCGCTGAGCATCAGATCCAGATCGAACGTGCGCAGCGCGAACGGATTGGTCAGCGTGCCGCTGGCAATGGCATGGGTGGCACCGGCGCGACCGTCGAGGTGGATGCGGAAGGGGTGCTCGCTGTTGGTCAGTTCCAGCGGTGATTCGGTATTGCCGTCGAGGGTGAACGGATTGCCCTGCCAGCGTCCCTTGCCGGTGACCAGCAGCGGTGGTGCGCTGTCGGCGCGCTTGGGCTTGCCGCTGTTGAGGGAGACCAGAATGTCCGTGCGTCCAGCCGCATCGAGGAACTGCAGCCGGCCGTCCTCGATCAACAACCGCTGCAGCACCGGCGGATCGCCATCGCTGGGGCCGAGGAAGTCCCAGTTCCCCGGCTGATCCTTCTTCGGAGCGGTTTCCAGCAGAAGGTCCGGTCGCGTCATGCGGATCTCGGGAATCCGCACCTGTCCGCGCAGCAGTGGCCAGAAGCGGATATCGATCTCGGCGCGGTCGGCGCTGGCCATCTTCGGTTGCTTCGACCAGTCGGCATTGGCGAATGTCAGGCCATCTGCGCGGACCGTCAGCGTCCGGCCCAGATCCAGGTCGAGATTGCCGTTGATATGGAACTCGCGCCCGGTTTTCGCCTGGACCGCGCGTTCCACCGGGCCTTTGAACCAGTTCCAGTCCCAGATCGCGATGAGCACGAGCACCAGCGCGAACAGAAACACGAGCACTGCCAGCCAGCGTTGCCCGCGCTTGCCGGGACGACGCCACGACCAACGCGGGCGGGAAGGCGCAACCTGAGCGGATTCAGTATTCACCGGGGCATGGTTGATTGCATGGCGTGCACAGAGCGCGAAGCAAAGGTAACCGGCATGTCAGGATCACAAACAACGCCATCGTCCTGCGCACGTTTCAGGCGTGCAGGTTTCCGACCACTGCGCGGACACGCATGGCGTGTCCCTACAGAATCTGCGCCGTTACCGCCACAAAATGGCAGACCGAGCCGCCTATGACGAAGAGGTGCCAGATCGCATGCGAATACGGAATTGATTCGCGATGGTAGAAGTACGTGCCCAGGGTGTACGACAGCCCACCGGCAAACAGCCAGCCCAGCGTCCAGCCGTCGATGGATGCCCACATGGGTTTGATTGCCACCACCACCAGCCAGCCCATCGCGATATAGATGACCGTTGACAGCAGCTTGAAACGGCCGGTGTAGAAGAGTTTGAAGATGACGCCCGCCACGGCCAGCGCCCAGATGGCAGTGAACAGACCCCAGCCCCAGGGGCCGCGCAGGCCGATGAGCGTGAACGGCGTGTAGGTGCCGGCGATCAGCAGGTAGATCGCGCAGTGGTCGAATACCTTCAGCCGGCCTTTGGCGATCGGGTGCTGGATCGCGTGGTACAGGGTGGAGGCGGTGTACAGCAGCAGCAGGGCGACGCCAAATACGATCGCGCTGGCCAGCTGCCAGCCGTCGCCGTAGATGGCCGCCAGGGTGATCAGGACCGCGCTGGCGGCCAGTGCGGCGACCGCGCCGAGCCCATGGGTCAGCGCGCTTGCGATTTCTTCACGTACGGATGCAACAGAGGTCATGGCAGTCGACGTTCGCGGGGGAGGGGGGAGCCCGCTCCCCCCTATCATCGCCCCGATGAGGCGCGCGTGCACGCCTCGGCCGCATTGCAGGGCGTTCAGCCGACCGAGATGCTGTGCGCAGCTTCGCGGGTGGCAGCGAAACGCACGTCCGGGGCGCGTTCCTGGGCGAGCTGCAGGTTGACCCGGGTGGGGGCCAGGTAGACGAGGTGGCCGGCGGCGTCGATGCCGAGGTTGTTCGCGTTCTTCTCGCGGAACTCCTCCAGCTTCTTCTCGTTGTCGCAGGTCACCCAGCGCGCCGTGGTCACGCTGACCGGCTCGAAGACGGCTTCCACGCCGTACTCGTCCTTCAACCGGTAGGCGGCCACGTCGAACTGCAGCACACCGACCGCACCCAGGATCAGGTCGTTGCTCATCAGCGGGCGGAAGAACTGGGTGGCCCCCTCTTCGGACAGCTGCGCCAGTCCCTTCTGCAGCTGCTTGAGCTTCAGCGGGTCGCGCAGGCGGGCGCGACGGAACAGTTCCGGGGCGAAGTTCGGGATGCCGGTGAAGCTGACGGCTTCGCCTTCGGTGAAGGTGTCGCCGATGGAAATGGTGCCGTGGTTGTGGATGCCGATCACATCGCCCGGCCATGCCTCGGCGGCGATCTCGCGGTCGCTGGCCATGAAGGTCAGCGCGTTGGCCAGCTTCATCTCCTTCCCCGTACGGACATGGAAGGTCTTCATGCCGGCCGAGAACCGGCCCGAGCACACGCGCATGAAGGCCACGCGGTCGCGGTGCTGCGGATCCATGTTGGCCTGGATCTTGAACACGAAGCCGCTCAGCTTGTTTTCCTCCGGAGCGATCACACGGCCGGTGGTGCCACGCGGCTGCGGTGAAGGTGCGTGCTCGACGAAGAAGTCCAGCAGCGGCTGCACGCCGAAGTTGTTCACGCCGGAGCCGAAGAAGACCGGGGTCTGCCTGCCAGCCAGGTAGGCGTCCACGTCGAAGCTGTGGCTGGCACCCTGCACCAGTTCCAGTTCATCGCGCAGGTCGGCCAGCATCTGTTCGCCGATCTTTTCCGCCAGCCCGGGGGCATCGATCGACGGGAAGATGGTGGAGTCCTGGCGGGTGAAGTTCCGGCCCTGCTCGTACAGGTGGACTTCGCCGGAGATCAGATGCACCACGCCCTTCAGGCGCTGGCCCATGCCGATGGGCCAGGTCACCGGCGCGCACTGGATGCCCAGTACGCTTTCGACCTCGTCCAGCAGATCGATCGGTTCCTTGCCTTCGCGGTCGAGCTTGTTGATGAAGGTCATGATCGGGGTGTCGCGCAGGCGGCACACTTCCATCAGCTTGATGGTGCGCTCTTCCACGCCCTTGGCCACGTCGATCACCATCAGTGCCGAGTCCACTGCGGTCAGCACGCGGTAGGTATCCTCGCCGAAGTCGGCATGGCCGGGGGTGTCGAGCAGGTTGACGATCTTGCCTTCGTACGGGAACTGCATCACCGACGAGGTGACGGAGATGCCGCGCTCCTTTTCCAGCGCCATCCAGTCGGACGTAGCGTGGCGGGCCGCCTTGCGGCCCTTCACCGACCCGGCCATCTGGATCGCGCCCCCGAACAGCAGCAGCTTTTCGGTCAGCGTGGTCT
>JAEWLO010000310.1 GCA_023457475.1 Pseudomonadota bacterium
TCGACAGGCCGATCGGCGACAGGCACAGCTCACCCACCGACTGGATCACGTAGACCATGAACAGCGTCCAGAACGGGATCTTGCCGTCGACGACCATGGTCGACAGGGCCAGCATCAGGAGGGCAAAGGCGGCACCGTTGAACAGCAGGCCCAGGCCGCACTTGCGCGGAATGGACGGGTTGGCGCTGCCCAGCTTCACCCAGATCCAGGCAATGATCGGGGCCAGCGTGATGATGGCCACCGAGTTCACCGACTGGAACCACGCGGTCGGGAAGGTCCAGCCGCCAAGGTTGCGGTTGACGATGTTGTCGGCCAGGAAGGTGAACGAGCTGCCGGCCTGTTCGAAGAACATCCAGAACATCACGTTGAAGGTGAAGATGATCAGCATGGCGATCACGCGGTCGCGCTGCACCTTGCCCTCGCGGATGCCTTCCACCAGCAGCAGCACCGCCAGCGCGACGAACAGCACACCGAGAATCCACGCCAGCGCGGTGGCACCGGTGGAGAGCAGGAAGTAGGCCACCGGGATCGCGACCAGCGAGCCGACGAACACCATCACCACGCGGCCCATGCCTTCGGCACCGGCCGGCGGTGCGCCGATGCCCTTCAGGCCGGCACGCCCCACGTAGAACCACACCAGGCTGAGCAGCATGCCGATGCCCGACGCGATGAACACCATCTTGTAGGACGGCATGGCTTCGGTGCCGAAGATCTTCTCGGCCAGGAACTGGGTCAGCACCGGGGCGATCATCGCGCCGACGTTGATGCCCATGTAGAAGATGGTGAAGCCGGAATCGCGGCGCTCATCCTTCAGGCCGTACAGCTTGCCGACCATGGTCGAGATGTTCGGCTTGAACAGACCGTTGCCGATGATGATCGTCGCCAGGCCCAGCTCGAACACTTCCTTGACCGGCATCGCCACCATGAACAGACCGGCCGCCATGATCACCGCGCCGGTCAGGATCGACCGTTGATAGCCCAGCACCCGGTCGGCCACGTAGCCGCCGAAGATGGCCGCGGCATACACCAGCGCCAGATAGGCACCGTAGGTGCGGCTGGCCGCGCCCTGCCCGGCGGCGTCGCCGTCGAAGAACTGCGCCACGATGTACAGCACCAGGGCCCAGCGGATTCCGTAGAACGCGAAGCGCTCCCAGAACTCGGTCATGAACAGCATCCACAACGGGCGCGGATGGCCGAGCGTGGTCTTGAACTCCGGCAACGCCGGTTCGGGAACGGATTTCGCGGCGTCTACGCTCATGCGGGATTCCTGGATTCGGGTGGAAGACACGCACATCCGATGTGCGAAACGACCCGGGAGGATTCCAGAACAGAGGCGTTCACGTCAAATACACACCCGCCTGTGCTTGCCTGAATAGGCTTTCACGCCGGCGGTTGCGGGCCGTCGTTGCGTATCGTGGTGCGCACCTGGAAAAGCTCCGGGAAGAAGGTCAGCTCCAGCGCCTGGCGCAGGAAGCCCACCCCGCTGGAGCCACCGGTGCCGCGCTTGAAGCCGATCACCCGCATCACGGTGCGCATGTGCCGGAAACGCCAGAGCTGGAAGGCCGTTTCCAGGTCAACCAGGTCCTCGCACAGCGAGTATTCGCGCCAGTAGCGGTCGGTGTTCTCGTAGATGCGCTCGAACACCGGGTGCAGGGCGTCGTCGGCCACATGCGGCAGCTGCCAGTCGCGGGCCTGATAGCCGGCCGGGATGGCGTGGCCGAAACGGGCCAGGTAGCGCAGGAACTCCTCGTACAGGCTGGGCGCGTCCAGCACCTGCTGCAGCTGGGCCTGGCCGGCCGGGTCGTGCGAGAACACCTGCAGCATCTGGGCGTTCTTGTTGCCCAGCAGGAACTCGATGTAGCGGTACTGCAGCGACTGGAAGCCCGAGGACGGGCCCAGCACGTCGCGGAAGCCCATGTACTCGGAGGGGGTCAAGGTCTCCAGCACCGACCACTGTTCGGTCAGCTGCCGCAGCACCTGCTTGCTGCGCGCCAGCACCTTGCGGCACTGCCACACCTCGTCGCGCTGCAGGAAGCCGATCGCCGCGCGCAGTTCGTGCGCCAGCAGCTTCAGCCACAGCTCCGACGTCTGGTGCTGGATGATGAAGAGCATCTCGTCGTGGTGCGGCGGGTTGGACAGCGGCTGCTGCGCCGACAGCAGCTGGTCCAGCCGCAGGTAGCCGCCGTAGGTCAGGCGGCCTTCCAGGTCGGTGTGGATGCCGGCTTCCAGATCGCGTTGGTTCTTGTCGACAGACATGGCGGGGACCACTTGAGGGGGGGAAAGCGTAGCGCAGTGACCGCGCACCTGCGTACCGCCCACCCTACGCCCCCGTGTGGCCGATGGTCGCACCCGGGTTCAGCGCGGCCGGAGCATTCAGGCAGTCGCGAACGGCCCGGCCGCAGGCCAACGCTCATGCGCCGTTGAACCAACTGAATACGTTGAAGTTATTGGCATCGGCGGGCCTGCATGGGGTACACCCGACCCGGCCATGGGCGCATTCTTGCTGCGCCGCAGGACGGCTTTTTCGTACGCCTTCCTTAACATGGCAATTCATATCATTTGTAACTTCCTGTCGAAGGTGCAGTACGCAATGACGGTTGCCGCTGAGTTCAAGATCGAATACCTGCAGTACCTGGACACGGACGGTATCCTCGTCCGCGATGACCTGCCCGAGGCCCTGCGCGACCCGAAGGCGCTGCTGCCGATGTTCAAGCAGATGCTGTTCGTGCGCGTGTTCGACGGCAAGTCGATCGCGCTGCAGCGCACCGGCAAGCTGGGTACCTACGCGGCCTGCCTGGGCCATGAGGCGGCCCACGTGGGTATCGGTGCTGCGATGCAGAAGGACGACGTGTTCGCGCCGTCCTACCGCGAGTACGGCGCGATGTTCATGCGCGGCGTGCGTCCGCGCGACGTGCTGATGTACTGGGGCGGCGACGAGCGCGGCAACGACTACGGTGGCAACGCGGCCAAGGACTTCCCGTTCTGCGTGCCGATCTCCACCCAGTGCCTGCACGCGGCCGGCGCGGCGCTGAAGTTCAAGCTCAACAAGGAAGCGCAGATCGCCGTGGCGGTCTGTGGTGACGGCGGCAGCTCGAAGACCGACTTCTACGCCGCGCTCAATTCCGCCGGTGCCTACAGGCTCCCGCTGATCCTGTGCATCGTCAACAATGGCTGGGCCATTTCGGTGCCGCGTTCGGCCCAGACCGGTGCGGAAACCCTGGCCCAGAAGGGCCTGGCCGGTGGCCTGCATTGCCTGCAGGTGGACGGCAACGACCTGATCGCGGTGATGGCCGCCATGCTGCAGGCGCGCGACCGCGCCCTGGCCGGCGATGGCGGCACCGTGCTCGAGCTGATGACCTACCGTCTCTCCGACCACACCACCGCCGACGATGCCCGCCGCTACCGCGACGACGCCGAGGTGAAGGACGCCTGGAAGCTGGAGCCGATGCTGCGCCTGCGCAAGTATCTGACCAACGCCGGCGTCTGGAGCGAGGAAGAGGAAGCCGCGTGGACCGCCGAGTGCGGCAAGCGCGTGGACGAGGAAGTGAACCTGTATCTCAACACCCCGGTGCAGCCGGTCGAGGCGATGTTCGATTACCTGTATGCCGATCCGCCGCAGGACCTGCTGGCCCAGCGTGCGCAGGCCATCGCCCTGGAGCAGCGCCATGGATGAGATCAAGCACGTCTCCAGCGCCACCGCGCAGACCCCCGCCGACAGCGCCGCCCTCGCGCGCGGAGAACCGACCATGACCGATACCCCCATCACCCTCATCGAAGCCATCACCCAGGCCCTTGCCTGGGAGCTCGAGCACGATAAGTCCGTGCTGGTGCTGGGCGAGGACGTGGGCGTCAACGGCGGCGTGTTCCGCGCCACCGCCGGCCTGCAGCAGCGCTTCGGTGCCGAGCGCGTGCTGGACACCCCGCTGGATGAAACCACCATCGCCGGCCTGACCATCGGCCTGGCCGCACATGGCATGAAGCCGGTCGCCGAAGCCCAGTTCGACGGCTTCATGTACCCGATGGTGGACCACATCGTCTGCCACGCCGCGCGCCTGCGTTACCGCACCCGCGGCCGCCTGAACTGCCCGATGGTGCTGCGGGTGCCGTGGGGCGGTGGCATCCGTGCACCGGAACACCACAGCGAAGCCAACGAGGCCATCTTCACCAACGTGCCGGGCCTGCGCGTGGTGCTGCCGTCCTCGCCGCAGCGCGCCTATGGCCTGCTGCTGGCCGCGATCCGCGAGCCGGACCCGGTCATCTACATGGAACCCAAGCGCATCTACCGCCAGTACAAGGAAGTGGTCGCCAACGACGGCGAAGCGCTGCCGCTGGACGTCTGCTTCGTGCTGCGCGACGGCACCGACGTGACCCTGGTGACCTGGGGGGCGCAGGTGAAAGAGGCGCTGGAAGCGGCCGACAAGCTGGCCGGCGAAGGCATCAGCGCCGAGGTGATCGACGTGGCCACCCTGCGCCCGCTGGACTTCGCGACCATCGCCGAGTCCGTGGCCAAGACCGGTCGCTGCGTGATCGTGCAGGAGGCCCCCAAGACGGCAGGTTTCGGTGCTGAAATCGCCGCCCGCCTGGCCGAGGAGTCGCTGTACGACCTGCTCGCCCCGGTCGAACGCGTGACCGGCTATGACACCCACATTCCGCTGTTCCGCCTGGAGATGAAGTACCTGCCCAGCGTGGACCGCATCGTCAGCGCGGCCAAACGCGCGGTCGCGGCGGGCTGACATGCGGGCCCGTCTTCTAGGCCCGTACCGCAGCCAGTACCCCAACCCGCTCCGGTTCCAGGCCGGCCAGATCGTCGAACTGGGTGTCCGCGACGAAGAATGGCCGGCGTTCGCCTGGGTGCGCACCGATGACGGGCGTGCCGGCTGGGCTCCGGTGGCGTGGTTGCAGGTGTTGGACGAAGGTCGCGCGGAGGCCCTGCGCGACTACGACGCCCGCGAACTGGACGTGGAAAGCGGCGAACTGGTCAAACTGCATCATGAACACGGCGGCTGGTGGTGGTCCGAACGCGCGAACGGCGCGACGGGCTGGCTGCCGGCCCGCGATCTCGAACTGCTCGAAGAGAACTGCACATGAGTGAGAACAAGAACTTCAATCTGCCCGACCTGGGCGAGGGCCTGCCCGACGCCACCATCGTCGAGTGGTTCGTCAAGGAAGGCGACGTGATCCGGCTCGACGAGCCGCTGGTGTCGATGGAAACCGCCAAGGCCGTGGTGGAAGTGCCCTCGCCGTTCTCCGGCAAGGTGCTGAAGCTCTCCGGCGGCCCCGGCGACATCATTCCCACCGGCAGCGTGCTGGCCCAGTTCGCGCTGGACCCGAACCTGCCGCAGCGCGCCGACGGCCAGGATACCGGCCACAGCCACGGCCATGCGGCACCGGCCACGCCGAGTACGGGCCAGACCGCGCCCGCGCAGCCGGAGAAGCTGGTTGCGTCCGATGACGGCGGCGAAATCGCCAGGCCGGCGGCCGAGCGCGATGACGCAGGTACCGTGGTAGGTGCGATGCAAAGCTCCAATGCCGTGCACGCCGAGCAGGCGGTTGCCGTGGGCGGGGTGAAGGCCGTGCCGGCAGTGCGCGCCACCGCACGCAAGCTGGGCGTGGACCTCACCCGCGTGCGCGCCACCGGTGCCGACGGCGCGGTGACCATGGCCGACGTGAAGCAGGCGGCCGCTGATGGCAGTGCGAAGGTCGGAGC
>JAEWLO010000311.1 GCA_023457475.1 Pseudomonadota bacterium
AAACCCACACCGTCCCGCCAAAACACGTAACCGTTGCGCATCGGCTCTTCGCGCAGACCCAGAACAAAAAAAAACGGCAGCCAGCTATACCAGCCCGGCTGCCGTGGAGGAACGTCCCCGCCGTGACGTAGCGGCGGGGGTGGGACTCAGAACTTGTAGGTGGCGCCGAAGTACAGCTGGCGGCCGGAGTAGAGGTTCGAGATCAGACGGGCGTCGGTGTCGTTGCCCAGGTGGACGCGCTGCTCCGACTTGGTGGCGTTCAACACCGAGGCGGTGAAGGTCAGCGAATCGGTGAAGTTGTAGGCCACGTTCAAGTCCAGCTGGTCGTACGGTTCGCTGTACTCGGTCATGCCGGCGGTCAGGCCACCCACGATTTCACCACGACGGTTGTACGAGGCACGGGCCAGGAACTTCTCGTTCTCGTAGAACACCGTCACGTTGGCCTGGTTCTTCGCGCTGCCTACCAGCGGCGAGGCACCCAGGTCCTGGCCGTCCAGTACGATCGACGCCAGGTTGGTGTCGTTGTAGGTGTAGTTCGCCTGCACGCCCAGACCGAAGTCGAAGGTGTACTGCCCGTACACTTCCACGCCCTGCGACACGCCGTCACGGCCGTTCGCTTCGGTTTCGTAGTCCTGCACCGTCACCATCTGCCCGCCCACTTCCATCTGCAGGTCGCGCACCACCGGCACCGTGAAGTTGTTCACTTCCTTGCGGAACAGGCCGATGCCCGCCACCGCACCCGGCTTGAAGTACCACTCCAGGCCGATGTCGTACTGGTTGGCTTCGAACGGTTCCAGGTTCTTGTTGCTGCCATGGCCCGCCCAGCCTTCCTCCGGTGCACCACCGGCCACGCGGCGATCGTTCACGTACTCGGCGCTGTAGTAGCTCAGTGCGCCCGGGGCCGCGATGCTGGTGTAGCTCGGGCGCGCGATCACCTTCGACGCGGCACCACGCAGCACCAGGTTGTCGGTGATGTCCCAGGCGATGTTGAAGCTTGGCAGGAAGTCAGTGTAGGTCTTGTCCGAACCGATCAGCTCGAAGGTCTTCTCGCGGGCCAGGTTGTCCGGCAGACGCACGAAGCCGCTTTCACAGCCGTAGGTCGGGAACGCCGCTGCGGCCGGGTCGTCACACGACATCGGCGCGCCCGAGGCGTTGTCCAGGAAGTAGTCGTTGAAACGTTCGATCGAATCGCTCGACTGCGCGAACTGTTCCGTACGCACCATCCGAACACCCACGTTACCGCGCAGACGCTCGGTGCGGAAGTTGACCTGGAAGTAGCCGGAGTAGATCTTCTCGTTGACGTTGTAGACGAAGTCTTCTTCCACCCGGTTGTGCGAACTGCCGTAGGTCTGGTTCAGGTAGTTGATGTACGCCGGGTAGTTGATGCCCGGGAACACGTTCGCATCGAAACCACCGCGGATGCCGCTGATCGGGTTGGACAGGAAGAAGCCCGGCTGGGCGATGCCCGCCGTGCTGTCACAGCCCGCCTGGTAGCGGTTGTTGTCATAGTCGGCCGGGTCGGTGCCCGGGCACACCCAGTACGTGTTGCCGGTGTTGCGGTGGACCTTGCCGTCACGGTACTTCGCGCCGAACTGGATCGAATCCAGCCAGCCGGTCTCGAACATCTTGGTGAAGTCGGCCTGGAAGTAGTTCTGCTCCACTTCCGTCTGCATCCATGACGAGTCGGTCGAGCCGGTGTCCACTTCGGCAATGCCGTTCATCAGCTGCTGCTGCAGGTCGGGCGAGAACGTCACCGACGGCGTGCCGGTCAGATCCCAAGCGGTGTAGCGGTTGCCGGCTTCCCACACGCCATTGACGCGGCGACGCGGCTTGGCCGACATGCGGAAGTTCATCGACGGGCCACCTTCCGACCAGGTGCGGCCGCCGGTGAAGGACGCCTTCCACAGCGGGCTGATGTCCCAGTCCACGCTCAGGTCGGCGGTCTGCGACAGCGCCTGTTCGCGGCTGTAGCCGCCGGTCAGCTGCGGGGTCGGTACGGTGCAGTCGTCCGGACCCCAGCCGCCCGGGGCCATGCCGGCGGCGGCGGCTTCGTCTTCACTGCAGTAATAGGCTTTGCCCGCCTGCTTCTCGAACTGCGCGCCGGTGACGATGCTGCCGCTCGGATCCATGGTCAGGCCATTGAGCAGGCGACCGCCGGCCCAGTTGCCGTCCTGGTTGTAGCGCGCCATGTTCCATTCCGGCACCTTCAGCATGTGCTGCTCGTAGTTGCCGTCCAGCTCGAAGCGGAAGTAGTTCGCGGTCATGGTGACGTTGTCGACCGGTTTGAACTGGAAGGTGAACTGGCCACCCTTGCGCTCACGTTCTTCTTCCTTCACCGCGAAGTTCACCGAGGTGGGCATGAAGAAGTCGGTGTAGCTGCCGCCGTTCTGGTCGTTGAAGCCGGAGTTGCCCCACCAGTAGTTGACGCCGCCCTGGGTGATGTCGCGACCATGCGCGTCACGGGCGGTGGTGTCCATGCCGTACCACTGGTAGTTCTCGGAGGTGACCTCCATGGTGCGGCTGGTGCGCTTCTGCTGGGTCACGCCGACCAGCACGCCGAAGCGCTCGTCCTGGCTGTGCCAGGAGTACAGCGCCGACGCCTGCGGATCCACGTCTTTGTGGGTGTCCGAAGAGGTGCCTTCCAGGGTCACGTAGCCGGAGTTGGATTCCATTTCCAGCGGGCGACGGGTGTGCAGGATGACCGTGCCACCGATGCCGCCTTCGTCGATGCGCGCTTCCGGCGACTTGAACAGCTCGGCGCTGGACAGCATGTTCGACGGCAGCAGGGTGTAGTTGAAGGAACGGCTGGCCTCGTCGTTGGTTTCCGAGGTGGCGATGTAGTTGCCGTTCAACTGGGTCAGGGTCAGGTCCGGGTCGAGGCCGCGCACGCTGACGCTCTTGCCTTCGCCGCCGTCACGGGTGATGACCACGCCCGGCACGCGCTGCAGCGAATCGGCGACGTTCTTGTCGGGGAACTTGCCCACGTCCTCGGCGGTGATCACTTCGACCACGGCGTTGGCGTCGCGCTTCTGCTGCAGGCTCTGCTCGATGGCGTAGCGGTAGCCGGTGACCTGGACGCTGTCCAGGGTGGTGGCGTCGGCGCTCTGGGCGCTGGCGGCGGGGGCGGCCTGCTGGGCGAACGCGACCGGCGCGAAAGCGGTGGCCAGGGCCATGACGATGGCCGACGACAAGGTGTCGCGACCAAACTTGCGGGACATCTGCTTCATTTCCACTCTCTCCCTCTCCTGGATCGAACTGGGGTGCTGGTACGGATGGTTTGAATCGATCTAATCTGTGAAGCCGATTTCTCTGGGTCTCCGGGCTTCGCGCCCCCCAGCGCGCCACGGCCGGTTGTATGACGGTTTCGAGTTGGATCGATCTAAACCGTCTGCGCCGGAATTGTAAACATGGCGGCCGGGGAAGCGCATGCTGCTGCGCAATATCTGAACGGGGCGTCGAGGATTCATGTTGCGGCGCAGAATGCATCGATTGAAATCGGCGTGCTTTACTGCGGCGCTTAAATCGATCTAAATTCCCGGAAACGGGGGTTTGGTACGCCCATCGACCCATAGGAACCCAGTGCATGCGCCGATCGCCGTCCCTTTCCGGATTCCACCGTTTCCGCCGGCCCCTGACCGGTCTGGCCTGCCTGGCCGTGCTCGGCTTCACTCCGATGCTGCAGGCGGCCCCGTCGGCGCTGGAGCGCGAGGTCAACACCTTCATCGGCAGCAAGGACGACGGCAATACGTTCCCGGG
>JAEWLO010000312.1 GCA_023457475.1 Pseudomonadota bacterium
GCCGAAGGTCGCGTAGGTATAGGTGTAGGCGCTGCCGGAGACCGGCACCATCGAGGCGAACTCGGCATAGGCCAGCGCGCAGAAGGCGCAGCAGATGGCCGCCAGCACGAAGGACAGCATGATGGCCGGGCCGGCATGGTTGGCCGCGGCCTGACCCGTGATCACGAAGATGCCGCCGCCGATCACCGCGCCGATGCCCAGCGCGGTCAGGCCCCACGGGCCGAGGTGGCGACGCAGGCTCAGTCCGTTGGCGTCTTCATGGGCGGCGTGCGGGTGCTTGGTGGCCCACAGTTGTTTGAGCATGTGTGTGATCTTGTCCGGGAAACGAACGGGCCGGCGCGGGGCCGGCCCGTTGCGGGATTATGACGACTTGGCGAGCTTGCTGTTGCGCATGCCGTAGAACAGGTAGATCAGCATGCCCAGGACCGTCCAGCCAACGAACAGGTGCCAGTGTTCACGGAAGGCCATGGCGAACAGGGTGAGGCAGGCCAGCGCGCCCAGGGGGCAGATCAAGGCCGCCATCGGCACCCGGAACGGGCGGTGCAGTTCGGGGCGCGTATAGCGCAGCACCAGCACGCCGACGCAGACCGTGGCGAAGGCCAGCAGGGTGCCCATCGAGACCAGTTCGCCCAGCACGCTCAGCGGCATCAGACCGGCCAGCGCCGCTGCGATCACGCCGACGATGATCGTCGCCACGTAGGGCGTCTTGAAGCGGGCATGGACCTTGCCGAACGCCGGTGGCAGCAAGCCGTCGCGAGAGATCGTGTAGGCGATGCGGGTCTGGCCCATCATCATCACCAGCACCACGGACGAAAGGCCGGCGATGGCACCGACTTCGACGAAGGTCTTCAGCCAGGTGAGCTGCGGGTGGGCTTCCAGCGCGGTGACCACCGGCTTGGCCGTGCCCAGCTGGGTGTAGGGCAGCAGGCCGGTCAGCACGAGGCAGACGATGACGTAGATGACGGTGCAGATCGCCAGCGAGCCCAGCAGGCCGATCGGCATGTTGCGCTGCGGGTCCTTGGTTTCGCCCGCCGCGGTGGACACGGCGTCGAAGCCGATGAAGGCGAAGAAGACGATCGAGCCGGCGCGCAGCACGCCGCTCCAGCCGAACTCACCGAAGGTGCCGGTGTTTTCCGGAATGAACGGCGTCCAGTTGGCAGGGTTCACATAGGCCATGCCGACGCCGATGAACAGGCAGATCACCGCCACCTTGATCGCCACGATGATCGCGTTGACGAACGTGGACTGGGTGATGCCGACGTACAGGAGACCGGTCACGGCTGACACGATCAGCACGGCGGGCAGGTTGAACAGCTTCCCGGACGAGACGAACTGACCGGACTCCCACGCCAGGGGCGCGGCGGACAGCGCGTCGGGGAAGGGCAGGCCGATGGTGCCGAAGAAGCTGAGCAGATAGGCCGACCACCCGACAGCGACCGAGGCCGAGGCGAACAGGTACTCCAGGACCAGACACCAGCCGATGAACCAGGCCATGCCTTCGCCGAGGGTGGCGTACGAGTAGGAGTAGGCGCTGCCGGAGACCGGCATCATCGCCGCGAACTCGGCATAGCACAGGCCGGCCAACGCGCAGGCCAGGCCGGCGGCGATGAACGACAGGGTGACCGCCGGGCCCGCGTGGAACGCGGCGGCCTGGCCGGTCATGACGAAAATGCCTGCGCCGATCACCGCACCGATGCCGAGCATGATGAGGTGCTTCGCCGTGAGGGTCCGTTTCAATGTGGCTTCGCCGTCCAGGCTGCCTTCAATCGGTTCGCCGGCATCGACGTGGCCGGCCGGTTGAACCGGTTTGACCCTCAACAGTGACTTCAGCATGCAGTGCTTCCCAGAAATGTTGTAGAGCGGGGCTCTGCCCCGCTGCTCAGGTAGGAATGTGCGCGGTACATGGCCGCACACCTTGGTTTGGCAACAGACCGTCCCCAAAGAAACGGCCCGCTGTACCTTAGCCAATGCTGAAGCCCGGGCACAAGCGCAAATGCAGCATCAACGGCCATAATGGGACAAACCCGCCACGTACCTTCGTTTCCATGTCTCTAAACCCTGAATTGCTTGTAGGAGAAGACGCCGCGCTGCGGAAGGAACTGGCTGATTACGCCAGCCGCCACCCGGAACACGCCGCGCTTGCTGACGAATTCGGCACACTTCTGGACGACTTCGAGAATCCGTTCCTGCGCACCCGGCTGGCGGGCCATTTCACGGGCAGTGCCTGGCTGGTCAGCGCCGACGGGGAGCGCATCCTGCTTACCCACCATCGCAAGCTGGACCGCTGGTTGCAGCTGGGGGGACATGCCGATGGCGTACGGGACCTGGCGAAGGTGGCGCTGACCGAAGCCGAGGAGGAATCCGGTCTGACCGGCCTGGTGCTGGAAAACGGCGTGCTGTTCGACATCGACAAGCACTGGATCCCGGAACGCAAGGACGTCCCGGGCCATTGGCACTACGACGCGCGCTATGTGGTGCGGGCGCTGGGCGGCGAAGCTTTCGTGCTCAGCGAGGAGTCGCTGGATCTCGCATGGCGGGACATCCGCGAGGTGGCGGAGGCCGTGATCGAGACGCCGGACGGTGACGATTCGTTGCCGCGCATGGCAAAACGGTGGCTGGCACGCTGACGTAGCGCCCGGCGGGGGCCCGCGGCG
>JAEWLO010000313.1 GCA_023457475.1 Pseudomonadota bacterium
GCAGTCGTTTGGGAACCGACCCTACCAGCAGGGTTGATCGGTCACGGCCGGCAATGGCGTTTCATCGTGCAGGGTAGGGTCGTTTCCCAAACGACCGCCGTAAACCCGTCCGCGTTCGATGTCGGCATGACCATCGGCGGCATCGGCACCCGACATCGGGTCATCGTGGGGTAGGGTCGTTTCCCAAACGACCGCCGTGAACCCGTCCGCGTTCGATGTCGGCATGACCATCGGCGGCAACGGCATTTCGCGGCGTTACGGGTACTCCACCGCCAGGATCGCAAACCCGGTGCGGCCGCTGGGCAGCTCCACCTCGAACTCATCGTCCACGCGCTTCTTCAACAATGCCCGTGCCAACGGCGAATCGATGCTGATCCAGCCGGCCCCGGCGTCGGTTTCGTCCGGCCCCACGATGCGGTAGCGGCTGGTGTCGCCGCTGTCCACGTTCTCCAGCTCCACCCACGCGCCAAAGAAGACCGCCTGCGGGTCGCTGGGCACGGTGTCGACCACGCGCAGTGCTTCCAGGCGCTTGGTCAGGTAACGCACGCGGCGGTCGATCTCGCCCAGCTGTTTCTTGCGATAGGTGTACTCGGCATTCTCGGAGCGGTCGCCTTCGGCCGCTGCGGCGGCCAGCGCCTTGACCACCTCGGGCCGCTTCACCCGCCACAGTTCATCCAGTTCGGTCTTCAGGCGCTGATGTCCCTGCGCGGTGATCAGCGCGGTGCTCTTTTCTGCCGGGGGACGCCAACGCGACATCAGCGTTTGCCGCCGAAAATGCCGCCCAGGATGCCGCGAACGATCTGGTTGCCCAGCTTGGTGCCCATGGTGCGGGTGGTCTGCTTGGCCATGGTCTCGATCATGCCCTGGCGGCGCTTGGTGCCGAAGATGGCGTCCTTGATCGACTGGCCGAAGCCGCCTTCCTGGGCCTCGTCCTGCTCACGGGTACGGGCCTTCGGCGCGTCGGTCTGCTCGGCGGCCTTCTGCGCGCGCTGGGCCAGCCGTTCGGCCGCCGATTCGCGGTTCACTGCGGTGTCGTAGCGACTGCCTACCGGGCTGCCGGCGCGTATCTGGCTGCGTTCGGCCTCGGTGATCGCGCCCATCCGGCAGCGCGGCGGGGCGATCTGGGTCTGCTGCACGGGCGAAGGCACACCTTTGTCCTGCAGGGTGGAGACCAGCGCCTCGCCGGTGCCCAGCTGCGACAGCGCGGCCACGACGTCGAGCTTGGGGTTGGGGACAAAGGTCTCCGCGGCGATCTTCACCGCCTTCTGGTCGCGCGGCGTGAACGCGCGCAGTGCGTGCTGCACGCGGTTGCCCAGCTGGCCCAGGATGTTGGCGGGCACATCGTCCGGGAACTGAGAGCAGAAATACACGCCCACGCCCTTGGAGCGGATCAGCCGCACCACCTGCTCGATGCGCTGCACCAGCGCGGCCGGGGCGTCGTCGAACAGCAGGTGGGCTTCGTCGAAGATGAAAACCAGCTTGGGTTTGTCCAGGTCGCCTACCTCCGGCAGCGTTTCAAACAGTTCCGAGAGCAGCCACAGCAGGAAGGTGGAGTACAGGCGCGGCTTGAGCACCAGCTGGTCGGCCGCCAGGATGCCGATCACCCCGCGACCGTCGTGATTGACCCGCATCAGGTCGGCCAGCTCCAGTGCCGGTTCGCCGAAGAACGACTCCCCGCCATCCTGTGACAGGCGCAGCAGGGCGCGCTGGATCGCAGCCACGGTCTGCGCGCTGACCAGCCCATACTCGGTGGAGATGTCCTTGCGCTCCTCGGCCACCAAGCCGAGCAGGGCGCGCAGATCGTCCAGGTCGAGCAGGAGCAGACCGCGGTCGTCAGCCAGCTTGAACACGATGTCGAGCACGCCGGCCTGGGTGTCGTTCAGCTCCAGGATGCGGGACAGCAGGGTGGGGCCCATCTCGCTGACCGTGGTGCGGACCGGGTGCCCGAGCTTGCCGTACAGGTCCCAGAAGATCGCCGGGCTGCCGGCCGGGGCGTAGTCGGCCACGCTGATCTCGGCCGCGCGCTTCAGCAGCCCCTCGGCGCCCGTGCCGGGGACGGCCAGCCCGGAGACATCGCCTTTCACATCGGCCAGGAAGACCGGCACGCCGATACGGGAGAACCCTTCGGCCAGGGTCATCAGGGTCACCGTCTTGCCGGTGCCGGTGGCTCCGGCTACCAGGCCGTGGCGGTTGCCCAGCCGGGGCTGCAGGGTCACGGCGACATCGTCGGTGATGCCTTTGCCAAGCAGGATCGGGTCCATGGTCAACTCGCTGTGGTTGGGCAGGTGAATGCGCGGATTCTAAACCTCCGGCAAGAACCGTGCGGTGACCGGGTTGCCCGGATGCAAGGCGCACGGCTACTCTGCCGGTTCATCCGTACATAGTGCCAACGATGCCCGTTTCTTCCCTGCTTGTCCGTGGTTGGCCCGTGTTGGCGCTGGCATCCCTGTTCTGTATCGCGCCGCAGGCGCAGGCCCAGCGCGTATCGGCGCGCGACAAGGCCAAGGTGGAAGTGCTGGAGCAGCGCATGGGCGCGGCCGAGAAGCGCTATGCCGACGCGCTGGTGCTGGTCGCCAACGCCGACCCGAAGGGCAAGAATGAAAGCGACGCCGCCCTGGAGGACATGGAAGATGTCATCAGCGACTGCGTGGGGCAGAAGGGCTGCCAGGTCAGCACCCTGCTCACCACCTACAAGCGCCTGCTGAAGAACAACACCGATGCCGGCGACGCGGACAGCCAGGAGGACGTGGGCATCGGCCCGGCCCTGCTGGAAGCCGACCCGGACCATATCGGTCCGCTGGCGGCGGATGTGCCGGAGGCGGCGCGTGCGGCCGCGCTGCTCAATGACAAGCGCCACGCGTTCGATACCATGGTGGAATACAACCCGGCGGTGCAGGCCGGCATCCGCCGCTGGCTGACTGACATGCGCCCGGCACTGCTGACCAGCTACGAGAACTACCAGAACCTGCGCGCGGTGATGTGGCCGGAATGGGAGAAGCGCGGCCTGCCCGAGGCCCTGCTGTTCGGGATCATGGCCAAGGAGTCCAACGGTCGCGTGCACGCCTCCTCGCGTGCCGGCGCGGCGGGCCTGATGCAGTTCATGCCGGCCACCGGCCGTCGCTTCGGCCTGGGGCCCGACGGCACCGGCTTCGATACCCGCTTCGACGCGCGCAGCGCCGCCGAAGCCAGCGCCACCTACCTCAATGAACGCATGCGCGAGCTTAACAACAGCATCGAGCTGTCGCTGGCCGGCTACAACGGCGGCGAAGGTCGGGCGGTGCGGGTGTACCGGCAGAACCCGGGGCAGGGCTTCTGGGTGGACAGCGTGTACAACCAGTTCCCGGCCGAAACCAAGGACTACGTGCCGATGGTGATTGCCGCGGCCTGGATCTACCTGCACCCGCAGCAGTACGGCGTGGAGTTCCCGAAGGTCAGTGCCCAGCCGGCCACGCTGCGCCTGAGCAAGTCCACCACCATCTACGAACTGACCATCTGCCTGGGCAGCGCCGGCACCCGCGACGGCTACATGCGCGTGCTGCGCAACCTCAATCCCCGCTACGAGGCCGACGGCTGGATTCCGGCCGGCACCCTCCTCAATGCCACCACCCGCATCGCCCAGCTGTACAACCGCTACTGCGTGTCGGGCCCGCGTGCGGACCTGGCGCGCACCCTGATCACTGCCGACCTCAATGCTGCGATCGTGCGGCCCAGTGCGGCCAGCTATACAGGCAACGTTGCGGTGGGCAGCGTAGTGCCGGTGGCGGGCGTGGAAGCCGCCGCGGCGGCAACTGCGCCGGCAACTGCGCCGACCGCGCCGGTGGCCGTGCCGGCCAGGCCCAAGCCCAAGCCGGTACGCAGCCACAAGGTGGGCAAGGGCGAAACGCTGGGCCGCATCGCGGACAAATTCGACTGCGATGTACGGGAACTGGCCCGGGCCAATGGGCTCAAGGCTCCAGCCTATGCGCTGCGACAGGGCCAGACCCTGAAGATGCAGGGCTGCAGCAGGTAAGTTTCACGGGAAAGGAGTAGGCTGCGCGCATTGAAGCGCAGCCTGCGCCCACGTAAACAGGAAACACGATGGATATCACCGCGATCAACGAAATGTTCGCCAACATCCGTGAGAACACCGATTGGGACCTGGGCAAGGACCTGGTGTGGGGTTACTTCTTCGTCAACACCACGCCCGAGCCGCTGCATGGCCTGGCGGAGAAGCTGGTGGCGCAGGGCTACACCCTGGTGGAAGTGTTCGAGCCCGAGCTGGAAGAGGGCGAGGCCCCGTACCACGTGCTGCACGTGGAGAAGATCGAAACCCACACCGAGGCCTCGCTGGACGCCCGCAACCACGCGCTGCAGGCGCTGGCCGAAGCCAATGGCGTCGAAGATTACGACGGCATGGATGTGGGCCCGGTCGATTTCGCCCACGACGGCAACGCCTGATCTGTCTGGCCCGGATGTGACGACGCCCCGCGATTGGGGGGCGTCTTCGTTTTACGGCAACGCATGTACCGATATTCTCCAAGCACCGCGATGCGTCGCCTCAACGCAACGTGGCCAGCGCCTGCCCCAGCGTCACCGCATGCTCCGCATCCAGGTGCGGCGCAAAATCCGCCACCCCCGGCGGCAGCAGCACGATCACGGTGGAGCCATAGTTGAAGCGCGCCATCTCGGCGAAGCGCTCCAGCGTGATGCCCTTGCCGCGGTAATCCTTGCGGGTGATCCGGTCACCGTAGCGCGGAATCTCCTCGCCGCCCCATACGGTTTCCACGCCGCTGACCAGCAGCGCACCCACCATCACCTGCACCATCGGCCCGAAATCGGTGTCGAAGTGACACACCAGGCGTTCGTTGCGGGCGAACAGCGCAGGCACGGTGTTGACGGCGGCGGGGCCCACGCTGAACAGCCGGCCCGGCACGTGCACGGTTTCGCGCAGGGTGCCGGTCCACGGCATGTGCACGCGATGGTAGTCCTTCGGCGACAGGTAGACCGTGGCGAACAGTCCATGCCGGAAGGCTTCTGCCGCCTCGGCGTCGCCCAGCAGCTGGGCAGCGGTGAACGACTGCCCCTTGGCCTGGAAGATCACACCGTCCTCGATCGCGCCGAGCTGGCTGATCCGGCCGTCGGCCGGCATCACCAGGGTGCGCGGGTCGGCATCGGCCACGCGGGCACCGGGCTTCAGGGCGCGGGTGAAGAACTGGTTGAAGGTGGGGTAGCTGCGCGGGTCCGGGTTGGCGGCCTCGGCCAGGTTCACGCCGAACTTCGCAGTGACGGTGTCGATCAGCCAGCGCGAAATCGTCGGGTTGCTGGAATACGCCAGCCGCCGCGCCATCGAGGACAGCAGGCGGTGCGGCAGGACATAGGTCAGCTTGGTGGTCAGGCTCATGGTGCGGTGGTCTCGGTCAGCAGCTGCAGGTCGCGGGCAATGGCCTGCGCCTTGAAAGGGGGGCGGATCAGGCCGGCCAGCTTGCCGTCCGGGTCCAGGACGGCCAGGTTGGCCGAATGTTCCAGGGTGTAGTCCTGGGGGTTCTCATCGAAATGGCGGCCTTCGACTTTCTGGAACACGAAGCCGAGCGAGGTGGCGAAACGCTCAAGCGAGGGCACGTCGGCGGTGGCGGCCAAGGTGTCCCTGTGGAAGGCATGGGCATACTCGCCCAGCCGTGCGGGAGTGTCGCGTTCGGGGTCCACGGACACGAACAGCACGCGCGGCCGCAGGCTTTCCGGCTGCGCCTCCCAGGTCTTCTGCGCACCGGCCAGTTCGGCCAGGGTGGTGGGGCAGACGTCCGGGCAGAAGGTGAAGCCCAGGAACACCAGGGTCCAATGGCCCTTGAGCTCGCCGGGAATCAGCCGGGTGCCGTCGGACTGGGCCAGGTTGAAGTCCGGCAGCGGGCGCGGCTGCGGGTAGAAGGTGATCGATTCCGTCGTCGGTCGGTCACTGGGCGGCTTCGGTGCGAACACCTTCTGCGCGGCCACCAGGCCCAGCCCGGCCGCCAGCGCGATGATCAGAATGATGCCTGTGGTGCGATTGAACATGGACGCCCCGTTCCCGGTGTGGTCCACCATCATAGGGGGAGGGGGCCGCCCCGCCCAGCCGTTTCGCCTGCAACGGATGCCGGCGCGGGCCCCAGCGCCTATAATCGGGGGCCACTTTGTCTGTTGCCTTGCCATGACCGCCGATACGGCCGCCGAACTCCACACGATCATCGACCTGATCCGCTACGGCACCAGCCGTTTCAACGCCGCCGGGCTGACCTTCGGGCACAGCTACGACAACGCCCTGGACGAGGCCACCCAGCTGGTGCTGCACACGCTGCACCTGCCGCACGATCTCGGCCCGGCCTATGGCCAGGCCCGCCTGCTGCGCGAAGAGAAGCAGCAGGTGCTGGACCTGTTCCAGCGCCGTATCGATGAACGCATTCCGGCGGCCTACCTGACCGGGGAAGCCTGGTTCGCCGGGCTGAGCTTCAAGAGCGACGCCCGTGCGCTGGTGCCGCGCTCGCCGATCGCCGAGCTGATCGAATCCGGCTTCGAGCCGTGGCTGGCCGGTCGCGACGTGCACCGCGCGCTGGACCTGTGCACCGGGTCGGGCTGCATCGCCATTGCCATGGGCCACTACTACCCGAACTGGGAAGTGGACGGCGTGGACCTGAGCGACGACGCCCTGTCGCTGGCGGAAGAAAACAAGGAACGCCTGCAGGCGCACAACGTCACCCTGCTCAAGTCCGACCTGTTCAGCGGGCTGACCGGCCGCCATTACGACCTGATCGTCACCAACCCGCCGTACGTCACCAATGACGAGACCGACGCGCTGCCGCAGGAGTACTCCTATGAGCCCGAGATGGGCCTGCGCGCCGGCGACGATGGCCTGGACCTGGTGCTCAAGATCCTGCGCGACGCCCCGCTGCACCTCAGCGAAGACGGCCTGCTGATCTGCGAAGTGGGCGAGTCCGAGCAGCACCTGATCAAGCTGCTGCCGGAAGTGGACTTCGCCTGGGTCGAGTTCAAGGTCGGCCAGATGGGCATCTTCGCGGTCGAGTGCCGTGAGCTCATCGCGCACAGCGCGCGCATCACCGAACTGGCGGCGCAGCGGCCGTGAGCTCCAACACCTTCGGCAAGCTCCTGTCGGTCACCACCTTCGGCGAATCGCACGGTCCGGCGATCGGCTGCGTGATCGACGGTTGCCCGCCGGGGCTGGAGATCAGCGCGGAGGAATTCGCGCATGACCTGCAACGTCGCGCTACCGGCAAGAGCCGGCACACCTCGGCGCGCCGCGAGGCCGACGAGGTGGAAATCCTCTCGGGCGTGTACGAAGGCCGCACCACCGGCACGCCCATCGCGCTGCTGATCCGCAACACCGACCAGCGCAGCAAGGATTACAGCAACATCGCCCAGCAGTTCCGGCCGGGCCATGCCGACTACAGCTACTGGCAGAAGTACGGCATCCGCGACCCGCGCGGTGGTGGGCGTTCCTCCGCCCGCGAAACCACCATGCGCGTGGCCGCTGGCGTGATCGCCAAGAAGTGGCTGGCACAGCGTTACGGCGTGACCGTGCGTGGCTATCTGTCGCAGCTGGGCGAGATCACCCCCACCGGTCATGACTGGTCGGCGGTGGAAGACAACCCGTTCTTCTGGCCGGTGGCCGACCAGGTGCCCGCGCTGGAAAGTTACATGGACGCGCTGCGCAAGTCCGGCGATTCGGTCGGCGCGCGCGTGAACGTGGTCGCCGACGGTGTGCCACCGGGCTGGGGCGAGCCGATCTACGGCAAGCTCGATGGTGAACTCGCCGCCGCGCTGATGAGCATCAACGCGGTGAAGGGCGTGGAGATCGGCGACGGCTTCGCCAGCGTCGTGCAGAAGGGCACCGAACACCGTGATCTGATCACGCCCGAAGGTTTTGCCAGCAACCATGCCGGCGGCATTCTCGGCGGCATTTCGACCGGTCAGCAGGTCACCGCTTCGATCGTGCTCAAGCCGACCTCCAGCCTGCGCCTGCCCGGTGCCACGGTGGATGCGGGTGGTGCGTCGGTCGAGGTGATCACCACCGGTCGTCACGATCCGTGCGTGGGCATCCGCGCCACCCCGATCGCCGCGGCGATGATGGCGCTGGTGCTGATGGACCAGGCCCTGCGCCACCGCGCCCAGTGTGGCGACGTTGGGGAAATCACCCCGCGTATTCCGGGTGCCATCGATGGCTGAGACGCGGCCAAAGGTCTGGGTGAGTCAACCGCTGTTTGACGATGTCGTCGACCAGCTCGGGCAGCATTTCGATCTCACCGTGACCGACACGGTCACCCGTTACACGCCGGACCTGCTGGCCACCCGTCTGGCCGGGGTCGACGGCGCGCTGGTGACGCTCAACGAGCGCATCGGTGCGGCGGAAATCGCGCAGGCTCCGCAGTTGCGCGCCATCGCCAACGTTGGGGTGGGTTACAACAACCTCGATATCGGCGCGCTCAGCGCGGCCGGCATTCTGGCCAGCAACACGCCGGATGTGCTCACCGAAACGACCGCCGATCTCGGTTTCGCCCTGCTGATGGCCACCGCCCGCCGCATCACCGAGGCCGAGCGCTGGTTGCGAGACGGCCAGTGGGGGCAGTGGTCGTTCCAGACCCTGCTTGGTGCGGACATCCACGGCAGCACGCTGGGCATTCTGGGCATGGGGCGTATCGGTCAGGGCATCGCCCGTCGGGGTGCGCTCGGATTCGGCATGCGGGTGCTGTACCACAACCGTTCGCGGCTGCCCGAATCAACCGAAGCCGACGTCGGCGCGCAGTATGTCGACCTCGACACGCTGCTGGCACAGGCCGATCACCTGGTGCTGGTGCTGCCCTACGGCCCGTCATCGCATCACATCATCGACGCGGCGGCACTGGCGAAGATGAAGCCGACGGCCACGCTGGTGAACATCGCACGCGGTGGCATCGTTGACGAAGTGGCGCTGGCCGACGCACTGGCGCACGGCCGCCTCGCCGCTGCCGGCCTGGACGTGTTCGAGGGCGAGCCCACCGTGCGCCCGGAACTGCTGGCACTGCGCAACGTCGTGCTCACCCCGCATATCGGCAGCGCCAGCGAGGCCACGCGCCGCGCGATGGTGCAGCTGGCGGTGGACAACCTGACCGCCGCGCTGGGGCAGGGGCCGCAGGCCGGCCGCCCGCCGAGCGCGCTCAACGCTGATGCCGTGGCCGCCGTGAAAACCGGCGCTGCGACCGTGGGCGGCAAAAAAGACGACGCCAAACGATAGGGAACTTCGCCGCGATGACGCGAGGTTCCCCGAACCCAGCCCGCCGTGCGTTTCCTTTTCATTCTCTTTCGGTAATCAACCCCATGAACACCTCAGATC
>JAEWLO010000314.1 GCA_023457475.1 Pseudomonadota bacterium
GAACGGGCCTTCCACCGGCACGCCGATGTAGTCGGCCTGTTCCTGGGTGAGGGTGGTCAGCTTCACGCCGATCTTCTCCAGGTGCAGGCGTGCCACTTCTTCGTCCAGCTTCTTCGGCAGCAGGTACACGGTCTTCTCGTAGGTGTCCTTGTTCGCCCACAGGTCGATCTGCGCCAGGGTCTGGTTGGCGAACGAGTTGGACATCACGAAGCTCGGGTGGCCGGTGGCGCAGCCAAGGTTGACCAGGCGGCCTTCGGCCAGCAGGAAGATCGCGTTGCCGTTCGGGAACACGTACTTGTCCACCTGCGGCTTGATGTTGATCTGCTGCACGCCGGGATAGCCCACCAGCGCATCGACCTGGATTTCATTGTCGAAGTGGCCGATGTTGCAGACGATGGCCTGGTCCTTCATCGCGCTCAGGTGCTCGATGCGGATGATGTCCTTGTTGCCGGTGGTGGTGACGTACAGGTCGGCACGGCCCAGGGTGGACTCGATGGTGTTGACTTCGAAGCCTTCCATCGCGGCCTGCAGGGCGCAGATCGGATCGATCTCGGTGACCACCACGCGCGCACCGTAGGCACGCAGCGAAGCGGCGCAGCCCTTGCCCACGTCGCCGTAGCCGCAGACCACGGCCAGCTTGCCGGCCAGCATCACGTCCATGGCGCGCTTGAGGCCGTCGGCCAGCGACTCGCGGCAACCGTACAGGTTGTCGAACTTGCTCTTGGTGACCGAGTCATTGACGTTGATCGCCGGGATCAGCAGGGTGCCGGCCTGGGCCAGCTGGTACAGGCGGTGCACACCGGTCGTGGTTTCTTCCGAAACGCCCTTCCAGTCCTTGACCACGCGGCCCCAGTAACCCGGGCGCGCGGTGGCGACGCGCTTGAGCAGGTTCTTGATGACCTGTTCCTCGTGCGAGCCCGACGGGGTGTTGACCCAGTCGCTGCCGTTCTCCAGCTCATAGCCCTTGTGGATCAGCAGGGTGACGTCGCCGCCATCGTCCACCACCAGCTCCGGACCGGTGAGGGTGCCGTCGGCCAGGGTGAAGGTCAGCGCGTCGAGGGTGCAGTCCCAGTACTCTTCCAGGGTTTCACCCTTCCAGGCGAACACCGGGGTGCCGGTGGCAGCGATGGCCGCGGCTGCGTGGTCCTGGGTGGAGAAGATGTTGCAGGACGCCCAGCGCACGTCGGCACCGATGTCCTTCAGCGTTTCGATCAGGACGGCGGTCTGGATGGTCATGTGCAGCGAGCCGGTCACGCGCACGCCCTTCAGCGGCAGGGTGGCGGCGTGCTTGCGGCGGATCGACATCAGCCCCGGCATCTCGTGCTCGGCGATGTCCAGTTCCTTGCGGCCCCAGTCGGCCAGCGAGATGTCGGCGATCTTGTAATCGCCTTCGGTGGAGAAGGTCTTGGCGACAGCGTTCATGTAAAGCTCCGGTAATGGCGCGGGTGGTGAAACTCGCGTTGGCCGGGCGCCGTTGGAACCAGTCCCGTCCACCGAGCCTGGCCGTTCGGATCCTGTCCGTACCGGTCGCAGCGCCCCTCGGGGAAGGAGAGCGCCATTATATCCCGTCACGCTGCAGTGGCATGAATCCCGGGACGCCCCCAACCATCGGCAGGGGGGCCGCCGGCCGCGCCCTGTTAAGGTCCAAGGTTTCGGACATACACGGGGTTGAACGTGGCACGCAACGAAGATCGGCGCGGCGCGCGCCTGGGCGGCCTGATGCTGGGCATGGCCCTGCTGGCGGTGGCTCCGCAGGGACTGGCGGCGGGCAAGGCCGCACCGGCGGTGGCCGCTGCCGAAAAGGGCGGAACGGGCTATCAGATGCCGTCGGCTGCGCTGCAGGCGGTGATCGATGCACCGCGTGCGCCCTCCCTGAGCCTGTCGCCGCGTCGGGATATCGCCGCGCTGCTGCAGACGCCGGCGTTGGCCGCGATCAACGACGTGGCCCAGCCCGAACTGAAACTGGCCGGCGTACGCATCAACCCGGCCACCCATTCGGCCAGCCGCTTCAGCTTCGGCAACAAGCTCTGGCTGATGACGCTGGCCGACGGCAAGGAGCGCCAGATCACCGGCCTGCCGCAGCCGCTGTCCATCGCTTCGATGGCATGGTCGCCGGACCAGCAGTACCTGGCCTTCAACCAGGTGCAGGCGGTCACCGGGGCCAACGAGCTCTGGCTGGTGGAAACCGCCACCGGCACGGCGCGCCGCCTGCTCACCGACCTCAACACGGTGTTGGGCGACGGCTACAGCTGGCTGCCGGACAGCCGCGGCCTGCTGGTCACCCAACAGCTGAAAGACGCGGCTCCCGCCCCTGCCGCAGGCGGCATCCCGGCCGGCCCTGCCATCCAGCAGACGCAGGCGGATGCCGGCGTGCGATCGATCCGCACCTACCAGGACCTGCTCGCCAACGAGGCCGATGCGCGCCTGTTCGACTACTACGCCAAGGCGCAGCCTGCGACGGTGGCGCTCAACGGTGTGACCACGCCGCTTTCCAGCGCCGGCATCTACCTGGACCTCAGCGTGTCGCCGGATGGCCAGCATCTGTTGGCCGAGCGCGTGATGCGGCCGTATTCCTACGTGGTACCGGTGGAGGACTTCCCGCGCCGCATCGAGGTGCTGTCCATGCAGAACGGTTCGCTGCAGCACACGCTGGCCAGCCTGCCGCTGGTGGAGGGGCTGCCGGTGGGCAACGACGCGGTGCCGGTGGGTGTGCGCAATGCCAGCTGGCGCGCCGACGCGCCGGCCACCCTGGTGTGGGCCGAGGCGCAGGACGGTGGCGACCCGAACCGCGAGGCGCGCGTGCGCGACGCGGTGCTGGTGCAGGCCGCACCGTTCGACACGCCGCCGCAGACGCTGGCCCAGCTGGGCAGCCGCTACGCTGGCATCCAGTGGGCGCGGGGTGACCTGGCCCTGCTCAACGAGTCGTGGTGGAAGACCCGCCAGGTGAAGCAGTGGCGCGTGGCCCCGGACCAGCCGGGGCAGGAGCCGCAGCTGCTGGTGGAGCGTTCGTCGCAGGACCGCTACAGCGATCCCGGCAGGCCCGCGCTGGTGCGCGACGTCAACGGGCGCGGGCGCCTGCAGACCAGCGCCGACGGTCGCAGCATTTTTCTGATCGGCCAGGGCGCATCCCCTGAAGGCGACCGCCCGTTCGTGGACCGCTTCGACCTGGACAGCCGGCAGACCACGCGGCTGTTCCATTCGCAGGCTCCCACCTACGCACTGCCGCAGGCGCTGCTGGACCAGGAGGGCACGTCGCTGCTGATGACCCGCGAATCGCCGGATGAGCCCACCAACTACTATGTGCAGTCGCTGGACGACGCCACGGCGGTCCCGCGCGCGTTGACCGCGTTCGCCCATCCCTTGCCGCAGCTGCGGGGCGTGAGCAAGGAGCAGATCCGTTACAAACGCAAAGACGGCGTCGACCTGACCGCCACGCTGATGCTGCCGCCGGGTTACAACGCGAAGAAGGACGGCCCGCTGCCGCTGCTGATGTGGGCCTACCCGGGCGAGTTCAAGACCGCCGCCGCCGCCAGCCAGGTGACCGACTCGCCGTACCGCTTCAATGCGATCAGCTACTGGGGACCGCAGGCCTTCCTGGCCACCGGCTATGCAGTGCTGGTGAGTCCGTCGATGCCGATCATCGGCGAAGGCGACCAGGAGCCGAACGACACCTACCTGCCGCAGCTGATCGCCAATGCCGAGGCCGCCGTGGACGAGGTGGTGCGCCGTGGCGTGACCGACCGTGAGCACATCGCCATCGGCGGGCATTCCTACGGTGCGTTCATGACCGCCAACCTGCTGGCGCACACGCGTCTGTTCAAGGGCGGCATTGCCCGCAGTGGTGCCTACAACCGCACGCTCACTCCGTTCGGTTTCCAGGCCGAGGAGCGCAACTACTGGCAGGCACAGGACGTGTACCTGAAGATGTCGCCGTTCAATTACGCCGGCAACATCAAGGACCCTGTCCTGTTCATCCATGGCGTGGACGACAACAACTCCGGCACGTTCCCCATGCAGAGCGAGCGCATGTTCGCGGCGGTGAAGGGGCTGGGCGGCACCGCGCGGCTGGTGATGCTGCCGAACGAGTCGCACCACTACCGTGCGCGCGAGTCGATCCAGACCATGCTGGCCGAAAGCGAGCGCTGGCTGGAAGCCACCATCGGCCCGGGCAAACCGATCCGAACGAAACGCTGACGCACCCTGCCGACGAAGCAAGCCGCATGGCGTAGTGACACGCCATGCGGGTCCCGCGCAGACCTTGCAGATGAAACCATCCGCGCGCACGCTGTCTTCCACGTCATCTGCGTTACGCTTGCCAGGATTCCGTTCCCAAGGCCCATGCGTCGCAGATGAACGAATACCGCAGCAGCATCGTGTTTGCCACCCCGGACATTCCCCTGCGTGACGACGTACGCCGCCTCGGCGCACTGGTCGGCGACCTGCTGGCAGAGCAGGTCTCGGAATCCTTCTTCGAACATATCGAACAGATCCGTACCCGCGCCATCGCGCGACGCGAAAGCGGTGCTCCGCTGTCGGACCTCAGCTCGGCATTGCAGGGCCTGCCGCCGGAAGAAGCCGAGTCCACCGTGCGTGCCTTCAGTACGTACTTCCAGGTGGTCAACATCGCCGAGCGCGTGCACCGCATCCGCCGCCGCCGCGATTACCAGCGGGCGGGCACCGCCGTGCCGCAACCTGATGGCCTGCAGGATGCACTGCAGAAACTGAAGGCGCAGGGCGTCACGCTGGCCGAACTGGCGGACTGGCTGCCGCGCATCGATATCGAGCCGGTCTTCACCGCGCACCCGACCGAGGCCGTGCGCCGCGCGCTGCTGGAGAAAGAGCAGCTGATGGTGGCAAGCCTGGTCGACAACCTCGACGGCCAGCGCACACCCGGTGAGGCCGCTGCGGACGCCGCGCGCTTCCGCATGGCATTGACCGCGTCGTGGCAGACCACCGATTCCTCGCCGGTGCGCCCCACCGTGGACGACGAACGCGAACACGTCGGCTTCTACCTGGTGCAGGTGCTGTACCGGGTGATTCCGGTGCTGTACGAGTCGCTGCAGCAGGCGCTGCAGGACACCTATGGCGAATCCCTCCCACTGCCGCGGCTGCTGCGCTTCGGCACCTGGGTGGGCGGTGACATGGACGGCAATCCGAACGTGGATGCCACGACGATTCGCAACACGCTCGACGCGCAGCGCCAGGCAGTCCTCGGGCGCTACCAGAAGGACCTGCTGCAGCTGGCCAGCCTGCTCAGCCAGTCCACCGAGCGGGTCGGGGTGACGGATGCACTGCAGGCGCAGGTGGCGCATTACCAGCAGCTGCTGCCGAAGGTGCAGTCGCGTCCGCGCCATGCGGACATGCCGTACCGCCTGCTCAACGACCGCATGCGCGCGCGGGTGCAGGCGACCCTGGATGACGCCGACGGTGCCTACGCCGGCCCGCATGAACTGGAGCATGACCTGCAGCTGATCCTGGACAGCCTGCATGCCAACAAAGGGGATCACGCTGGCGGCTTTGCCGTGCGCCGTCTGCTGTGGCGTGTGCGCACCTTCGGTTTCCATCTGGCGCGGCTGGACGTGCGCCAGGAATCCAGCGTGCACGGTCGCGCGCTGGCCAGCGTGCTGGACGGACTGGATGCGTGGGACAACGCCGACGCGCTGGCCCGCGCCGAACGTCTGGCCCCGTTCGCCAGCGGTGCACGGCCGCTCCCCCCCAGCACGGAAGAAGGTGGGCAGCGCCTGGACGCGGTGTTCGCTGCGCTGGCCGATGCACGCCAGCGCCACGGCACCGATGCGCTCGGCAGCTACATCATTTCCATGGCCCACGATCGCAGCGACGTGCTGGCGGTATTGGCGTTGGCTCGCCGTGGCGGTCTGGTCAACGACGAAGCTGGCGTGCCCCTTGATATCGCACCGTTGTTCGAAACCGTGGACGACCTCAAGCGCGGTACCGACACGCTGCGCGACCTGCTCGCCGACCCGGTGTACCGCGCCCACCTGCGTGCACGCGATGACGTACAGATGGTCATGCTGGGCTATTCGGACAGCGGCAAGGACGGCGGCATTGCGGCCTCGCGCTGGGGCTTGCAGCGGGCGCAGGTGGAACTACTGGAAGTGGCTGCTGAATCCGGCATCCGGTTGACCTTCTTCCACGGTCGTGGCGGCTCGATCAGCCGCGGCGGCGGCAAGACGACGCATGCTGTGGACGCCTCGCCGCGCGGCAGCATCGACGGACGCCTGCGCGTCACCGAGCAGGGCGAGGTGATCCACCGCAAATACGGCATTCGCGCGCTGGCACTGCGTTCGCTGGAGCAGGCCACCGGTGCGGTGCTGCGTTCCAGCCTGCGACCGCGTGCGCCCGAGCCGCGCGAAGACCAGTGGCGGCCGGTGATGGACCTGATCGCCGAGCACAGCGCAGCGGCCTATCGCGCCTTTGTCGGCCAGCAGGATTTCATGCAGTACTTCCGCCTGGCCACGCCCATCGATGTGATCGAGCGCATGACGCTGGGCTCACGCCCGTCGCGCCGGCTCGGCCAGGATGCGGCGCTGGGCAACCTGCGCGCGATTCCCTGGGTATTTGCCTGGAGCCAGGCACGCGCGGTGATTCCCGGCTGGTACGGGGTGGGGAGTGGCCTGCAGGCGGCGCTCGATGCGGGTCATGAAGAAACGCTGCACGAGATGGCGCGTGACTGGCCGTTCTTCAGTACCTTCCTGGACGACATCGCGATGGTGCTGTCCAAGGGCGATATCACCATTGCCGAGCAGTTCTCGCAGTTGGCCGGTCCGCTTCACGCGCGGTTCTTCCCGCAGATCGAACAGGAACTGGCACTGACCGGGACGCTGATCCTGGCGCTGGCCGGGCAGGGCTCCCTGCTGCAGCATGATCAACGACTGGCGTTGTCGATCCGGTTGCGTAACCCGTACGTGGACCCGATCAGCGTGCTGCAGGTGGATCTGCTCAAGCGCTGGCGTGAAAGCGGCGGTGAAGACGATGATGTGCTGCGGGCGCTGGTGGCATGCGTGAATGGCGTGTCTCAGGGCGTGCAGAATACGGGCTGATGAACACCGACCTCGTGTACTCATTCCGCATCACCAGGTACGCGACGCCGGGCTCCAATGGGGCGCGGTCGTCGCCGCCATCGGAGTGGACCGGCTTCCCGGATGTCGGCCGCAAGGTGACGCTGGCGGACTACCTGCAGGTGGAGTCTGCTTATCTGCAGGCAATGGAATCCGCGTGCATTGCCAGTGGAGCCACCGCGCTGCAGGTAAGGGCCTTGGAGGGGGAGGGCACGCGCGATTTCACGGAAGGGCAGTGGCTGGGCCTGACCGAGGCGCTGGGCATGGCGCGTCAGGTGCTGCGTGAAGCGTGCTGGTGCAAATTGGTGGCAGAGCGCATGGAAGTGCATTTTGGCTACGACTACTACATGTATGTCGTCGCTGCCGATGACATCCTGGCAGCGTTGGAGAGAACGGCACCCGGCTTGTTCGTCGAGCGGTATCCATCGCCGTATCTGCAGCCGGTTGATGACGCTGACGTGGCCGTTTGAAGGGAAAAGGCACCGTACCCTGGTAGCGCCGGCCGTTGGCCGGCCCAGGTGGCAACGTCGAGATCACCCCTCGGCCGAGGGCGGATTCGACGCCAGCAACTCGCGCTGGCGCTGCTCCATTTCCGCCCGCAGCTGCCGACGGATCAACGCGGCAGCATGCCGGCGGCGCTGGTTGCTGCTGTCGAGCTCAAGGGACGGCACCGGGGTGGGGCGGCCCTCATCATCCACGGCCACCATGGTGAAGAAGCAGCTGTTCGCGTGGCGCACGCTGCGCTTCATGATGTCTTCGGCCACCACCTTCACCCCGATCTCCATCGACGAGGTGCCGGTGTAGTTCACCGAGGCCAGGAAGGTGACCAGCTCGCCGACGAGGATCGGTTCGCGGAAGGTCACCTGGTCCACGGACAGGGTGACTACGTAGCGCCCGGCGTAGCGGCTGGCGCAGGCGTAGGCGACCTGGTCGAGCAGTCGCAGCACCGCGCCGCCGTGCACCTTGCCGGAAAAATTGGCCATGTCCGGCGTCATCAATACGGTCATGGACAGCTGGTGTGATTTGAGTTCGCTGATCATGCGACGAGTGTAGCCCCGCGCCGTCGCGCTGGGATACGCCCTGCATGTACACCCCCGGTCAGGTCGGCATCATCTGCGCCAGCTGCTCCGCCGAGGGGAAGCCGCGGGTGATGTAGCGGGGCGGATGCAGATGTCGGGTGTCGGCTTCCAGCAGGTGGCCCGCGACCGCCATGGCCTTGTCCCAGGGCACCAGGATCATGCGGGGCTCGTCGTCCCCGGCTACCAGCAGGGCCAGGGTGTCCGTGCGTGGAATGGACGCCAGCACATCCTTGGCCCAGCTGCAGGTCGAGAAGGTCTCGCCGTCGCGTTGCAGCACCATGAACTTCGCGGCAAAGCCATCTTCGTTGTGCGCCTGGTAGATGCGGTCGAGCAGCGTTTTCTGCTCCTGGTAGGCGTCCTGTCGGAACGTGCAACGCAGCGCGGCCTGCTTCTCGCGCAGGTCCTCGGTGGCCGGTTCACGGGCCTGGATCCGCCCGTCTTCATCGTGGCACAGCAGTTCCCACGAGATCACACGCCCGGTCTTGATCTCCTCGGCGGCGATATCGAACATCATCGCCTGCGCGGCAGTGTCGTTCTCCCCGGCCACCATCATCAGGTCGCGGGTGGCCAGCAGAAACACCGGCCGTCCGGCGACCGGTACGCGATTCACCAGTTCCGGCAGGAGGGCCCGGCTGCTGTCGTAGCAGTCGGCCCATGCTGCACGGAAGAGACCGGGGCCGATGGGCGCGAAATCCACCGGGTCGATGTCGCGCAGGTTGCGGCGCGCCTCGGCCAGTGCTTCATCCAGCGTGAGGTTCCATTCCGGTGCGGGACCGTCCTGCCGGGTCACCATGTGCTCGGCATGGTCGATGGCCAGCATCTCGACGCATTCTTCGGTCAGCCGCCGGTACTGCAGGGTATTGGCCGCCTCCCAGCCCTGTTTCTCGATGGTGTGGAGGCGGATGTATTCCAGCTGCGAGATGCTGCGGATGACGGGGCGCAACAGCGGGCGCACTTCGTCCCAGCCCTGGGGGCCGTCCTGCCGGGGCTGCAGGTTGCGGATGAACACGTCCAGCGCCTGCTGCTGCTTGCCACGCGGCGCACTGAGGTAGGCGTGGTGGGCGTTGTACAGGTTGAAATACGACCCTTCGCCGACCTCGACGCGGAACAGTTCGGCGTCGTAGCGCAGAGGCTGGGTAACGCCGGCGCGGCGCGCGGCGTCCATGAAGCGTTCGGCGAATGCGTCGCTGCCGGGGGTGTCCTTGAACCACTTGTCCAACAGGGCGGAGAGCATGTGCGAGCGTCCTTGGTCGATTACGACATGCTCGCCTGTGCAGAAGGGGTTTGCAACGGGCATAAAAAACGGGCCGCTCTCGCGGCCGCGCCGCAACGAGAA
>JAEWLO010000315.1 GCA_023457475.1 Pseudomonadota bacterium
GCCCGGAAGTCCGGGCCCGTTTCAGGAGGTGCAGCGTAGAACGTTCGAATCAGAACTTGAAGTGCAGGGTGGCCATGTAGCGACGGCCGCTCTTGTACTTGCCGGCGATGTGCTCCTTGTCGCCCAGGTACTGGAAGTAGGTTTCATCCAGCAGATTCTGCGCGTCCAGGCTCAGCGACCAGTTCTCGTTGAACGTATAACCGAAGCTGGCACCCAGTTCGGCGTAGTCGTCCACGCTGGCCGGTGCTGCGCCGGCCACATAACCGCCGGCCAGGTAGCTGTCACGCCAGTTGTAGGTCAGGCGCGCGTTGATCGGACCCTTTTCGTAGTACGGGCTGAAGGCAATCGAGTTGCGCGACTGGTACGGCAGCGGGTCACCGCTGTTGTTCTCGCCGTTGGCGTAGGTGTAGTTGGCGGTAAGACCCAGGCCGCTGTCACCGAAGGCCTGCTGGAAGCTCAGGTTGAAGCCCTTCACATGGCCGCTGCCGGCGTTGCGCGGACGCTGGATGCTGTAATCGCAGTAGCCGTCGGCGGTGCAGCCGTTGGTACCCACGATGTTCTCCCAGGTGGCCGGCGAGGTGTCGCGGATCGAGTTGTACTGGCGTTCGATCGTGGCCGAGGTGTCGATGTAGTTGTCGATCTTCTTGTAGAACACCGACCAGGCGACCACCGACTGCGGCAGGAAGTAGTACTCGGCCGAGGCGTTGAAGTTCCACGACTCATACGGCGAGAGTGCCGCGTTGCCGCCGCTGCCGGTCAGCTGGGTATCGTTGAGGAAGGTGTTGTTGACCATCTGGTTATACGGGGCCCAGGCGATCACCTTGGCTGCGGCGAAGCGGAACACCCAGTCATTGTTGGTGTCCCAGGCCAGGCTCAGCGACGGCAGCACGAAGTCTTCGTTCTTGGTCTGGGTCTGCCACTTGCTGTCCAGGTCGTCCAGGGTCGGGGTGCCGCCGTAGACGAAGCCGCTGCCCTTGGTCTTGGAGGCGACGTAGCGCACGCCGACGTTGCCGCGCACCGGGCCGCTGGAGAAGTTCAGCTGGGCGTAGGCGGCGTTGTTGGTCTGCTGCAGCGCCCAGCTGTTGTTGAGGTAGCTGGACGGATCCGGATTCGCGTAGTCCAGCGGGCTGCCCTTGACCCAGTTCAGCACGTTGTCACGCCCGGCCTGCACGTGGTGGGCCTGGCTGTCGCCGAAGCCGTAGCCGTCGATATCGGTCAGGCCGATGGTGCCGACGTCGGCCAGGCTGCCCGGGCGCACGCCACCGTAGACATTGAGCTGGAAATCTTCGTCATGCTTGCCATGGCGCACGCCGAACTGCAGCTGGTTGAACACGCTGTTGAACTGGATGTTGAAGTCCAGCTGGGCGTAGGTGTCCTTGCTCTCGGTGGAGAAGATGCCGTTGTTGCCGAACCAGCCGCCGGCGGAGTTCCAGTTGGCCGGATTGCGGGCCGCGTCGGCGTTGTCGAACGACAGACCCTTGTCGATGCTCCAGCTGTAGGCACCGTTGTAGAAGGGTTCAATGAAGTACTGGGCCAGGTCCTTGTTCTCGGACTTGCTCTGGCCAACCTGGCCGCTCACGCCCCAGGTGTCGGCACGCCAGGCACCACGCAGGTCAAGGCCCTTGGTGGTCACTTCCGATTCGCGCACGTTGTTGTCGTAGATGACCGTGCCGCTGTTGGCGGTCGCGCTGGCGTTGGAATGGCCGCTGGTGGCCACGCCGTTGCGGACGTTGCCGAGCTGGTCCACCGCACCGACGGTGCCCGGGTTCCAGGTCAGGAAGGAGTACATCGACTGGTTGTAGTTGTCGAAGTTCTCTTTGATGTACAGCCCGCTGAGGTTGAACTCCAGCTCGTCGGTCGGCTTGAACTGCAGGTTCACCACGGCGCTGTCGCGCTTGCGTTCCTGCTGGAACCAGGCGGCGTTGATCGAGTTCGGCACATCCACGTCGCCGGCCACGCCGGTGGCGTTGGTGAAGGTCGAGGCCTTCGCGTAGCCGAACACTTCGATGCCTTGGCGGTCCACGGCTTCTTCATAGTGCTGCGCCGACACGGCGATGCCGAAGGTCTCGTCGTCGTTCTTCCAGCTGTACAGTGCCGAGGCGTTGGGCTTGCCCTCGCTGGCCTGCTGGCTGTAGCTGTAGCCGATGGAGGCGGCGACTTCGTTCTGCTTCAGGTCCAGCGGCTGGCGCGTGTGCATGAGCACGGTGCCGCCCAGGCTGCCTTCGGTCAGGCGGGCTTCGGACGACTTCAGGATTTCGGCACGGCCCAGGATCTGCGGTGCCAGCAGGGTGTAGTCGAAGCCGCGGTTGGGCTGTTCGCCGTACAGCCAGATCGCCTGCGCGACCGGGTGGTTGTCCAGGAAGGTCAGGTTGAGGCTGGGGTCGGTACCGTCGATGCTGACGCGCTCGCCCTGACCGAAGCGACGGTCCAGGGTCACGCCCGGGATCTGCGACAGCGCTTCAGCAACGTTGGTGCTGGGGAACTTGCCGATGTCCTCGGCGGTGATCGCCTCGGAGACACCCACGTTGTTGCGCTTGGTGTCCAGCGAACGCTCAAGGCTGGCACGGATGCCGGTCACCACCACGGTGTCCAGGTCGGTGGCGGTAGGCTGCGCGTCCTGCGCATTCGCGCCGAAGGCGATACAGCTGAAGATGGCTGCCGAAAGCAGGCTCTTGCGGTGGTTCATGATGTCTCTCCTCATCAATCGATATGCGCCAGCGACGGCGTGCGGTTTGCTTGCGTTGCCTTACGTGTTCAGTCCTGCGTGCGGCCGAGGTACCAGCTGGCGGCGCCGATGACGCCCAGTTGCCCGTGCTCGACCACCTTCACGGGAATGCGTTCCAGCGCTTCGCGCAGCGTGCCCTTGTTGAGGTAGCGCGCAACGAAGCTGCTGTTGAGTAGGAATTCGCGGATCTGCGGCAGGATGCCGCCGGCGAGGTAGACGCCACCGGACGCGCCGTACTGCAGGGCCATGTCGCCGATGGTGCTGCCGAGCAGGCCGCAGAACATGTCCAGGCTCTCGCGTGCCAGCGCATCGGTGTTGGCCACCGCAGCGGCGGTGACCGCATCCGGGCTGGCCAGCGACGCGGTAACGCCGTTGAGCGCGCACAGCGCCCGGTACAGGTTCATCAGGCCAGGGCCGGACAGCGCGTGCTCGATCGACACATGCGCGTGTTCGCGCTGCATCTGCCGCACGATCGCCATTTCCAGGTCGGTACCGGACGCCAGCGCGGCGTGGCCGGCTTCGGTGGCCAGTACCACCGCGCCCCGCGCGGTGGGGATCCACACGGCGGCACCCAGGCCGGTACCCGGACCCACCACGAGGGTGGGGCCGCGCGGAGCACTGGCCGGGCCGGTCAGCTGCAGCACGCCGCTGGCATCGACCTGTGCGGCGGCGTAGGCGACGGCTTCGAAGTCGTTGACGATGAAAACGTGCTCCAGCCCGACATCCTGCTCGATCCGGCGCGCCGACAGCGGCCACGGCACGTTCGCGGTGATCACGGTGCCGTCCTCGCGGGCCACGCCGGCGGTGGCCACCACGCAGTGGGCCGGGCGCGGGCCTTCGCCCAGGAACGTGTCGAGGATGGCGCTGAGGCCGGGGTACTCGGCGTTGCGGAACTTGCGGTAGTCCAGCACCTGCACCGGGTGGGCCGGGTCGGCGCTGGCCTGCACGCGGGCGACGCGGACATGGGTGCCCCCGACATCGGCGGCCAGGAACGGCGTCGAGACGGCTGCGGCATTGGCCGGTACGGATGGGGCGGCTGCGGTCACACGGGCTCCCTTGGGATGCGTAACGGCCAGGTGACAAACCCGGCGATTGAGGCGGAGTCTGTAATCGTTCTGACAACGATGTCAACGACAAACTGACACTTTCGATGGTGCAGTGCAACGGCCGCGCCCTTGTGTAATCGATTACAAAGAGGGGCGCTGGTGAAGGTTGTTGACAAACGCGGCCGTCGCGTCGAATAAATGTGACAACGTTGTTCCCAGCCACTCTCCGACGCCGCCCGCGTGCCGTCGATGCAGGAGCCCACCTTGATGTCTGCCGTGCCTGCCGCTACCGCGCGTCCGAGCGTGACCACCTCGATTCTGATCATCGGGGTGCTGTTCTTCCTGATTGGCTTCTTCACCTGGCTCAACGGGCCGCTGATCACCTTCGTCAAGCTGGCCTTCGAGCTGGACGAGGTCGGGGCCTTCCTGGTGCTGATGGTGTTCTACCTGTCGTACTTCTTCCTGGCCCTGCCGGCGTCGTGGATCCTCAAGCGCACCGGCATGAAGAAGGGCCTGAGCCTGAGCCTGCTGGTGATGGCCGCCGGTGCGGCGGTGTTCGCCCACTTCGCCCAGCAGCGGCTGTATCCGGGGGCGCTCAGCGGCCTGTTCATCATCGGCAGTGGCCTGGCCCTGCTGCAGACGGCGGTGAACCCGTACATCAGCATCCTGGGCCCGATCGAAACCGCGGCACGCCGCATTGCCTTGATGGGCATCTGCAACAAGGTGGCCGGCATCCTGGCTCCGTTGCTGATCGGCTCGCTGGTGCTGCACGGCATCGGCGACCTGAGCGAGCAGGTCGCCGCGGCCGACCCGGTCACCCGCGACACGCTGCTCACCGCGTTCGCCAGCAAGATCCAGGCCCCGTACATGGGCATGGCCGGGCTGCTGGTGGTGCTGGCGGTGGCGGTTCTGTTCTCGCCGCTGCCGGAGCTGAAAACCGCGGAAGCCAATGCCACCCCGGCCGGTGCCCCGGGCACCCGGGAGCGCACCAGCATCTTCCAGTTCCCGCACCTGTGGCTGGGCGTGATGTGCCTGTTCGTCTATGTCGGCGTGGAGGTGATGGCCGGCGATGCCATCGGTACCTACGGCCACGCGTTCGGCCTGCCGCTGGACCACACCAAGCTGTTCACCTCGATCACCCTGGCCGCCATGCTGCTGGGCTACATCGCCGGCCTGCTGCTGATTCCGCACGCGGTGTCGCAGTCGCGCTACCTGAGTATTTCCGCCGCGCTGGGCGTGCTGTTCTGCATCGGCGCACTCTTCACCCACGGCTACGTCTCGGTGGGCTTCGTGGCCGCGCTGGGCTTTGCCAACGCGATGATGTGGCCGGCGATCTTCCCGCTGGCGATCCGCGGCCTGGGCCGCTTCACCGAGACCGGCTCGGCACTGCTGGTAATGGCGATCGCGGGCGGGGCGATCATTCCGCAGGCGTTCGCGGTGCTCAAGCAGTACGCGGACTTCCAGTGGGTATTCGCCGGCCTGATGGTGCCCTGCTACCTGTACATCCTGTTCTACTCGGTGCGCGGCTACCGGGTGGGTCTGCCCCGCGACGCGGCCTGATCGGCGATCATGGACGCTCCACGGAAACAGCAGGATCCTTCCATGCGCAGAGCGACCATCAAGGACGTCGCCGAACGGGCCAAGGTGTCGTTGAAGACCGTCTCGCGGGTCATCAACAACGAGCCGTCGGTCATGCAGGCCACGCGCGCGCGCGTGCTGCGGGCCATCGCCGAGCTGGATTACGAGCCCGATCCGGCAGCGCGCAACCTGCGCACCGGCACCACGCTGGTGGTCGGGCTGGTGTACGACAACCCCAACCCTTACCACATCATCGGCGTACAGAACGGGGTGCTGGCGGCCTGCCGCGAAACCGGCTTCGGGCTTCAGATCCACCCCTGCGACTCCAGTTCGCCGATGCTGGCCGAAGAGCTGGCCGACTGGGTGCAGCGCTCGCGCCTGGCCGGGCTGGTGCTCACCGCGCCGATGTCCGAGCGCCGCGACCTGGTGGCGGCGCTGACCGCGCGCGGCATCAAGCTGGTGCGCATCATCGCCGCCACCGAAGACCCGGCCGATGGAGCCTGCGTGTTCGTGGACGACCGCGAGGCGGCGTATGAGATCACCGAACACCTGATCCAGCTGGGCCACCAGCGCATCGGCTTTCTCTGGGGCGGCACCTCGCACCGCTCCTCCGGCGAACGCCATGCCGGCTACGAGGCCGCGCTGAAGGACTACGGCATGACGGTGGACAAGCACCTGGTGATCCCGGGCGACTACACTTTCGACGATGGCTTCCGGGGGGCGCGTCGCCTGCTGGCGCTGCGTGAACCGCCGACCGCCATTTTCGGCTCCAACGACGAGATTGCCGCCGGCGTTCTGGCCGCCGCCAAGTCGGCCGGCATGAGCGTGCCGTACGACCTCTCCATCGCCGGGTTCGAGGACAGCCCGTTCTCGCGCCAGTCATGGCCGCCGCTGACCACCGCCAAGCAGGCCACCGAAGATATCGCCCGCCATGCCGCGCGCCTGCTGATCGCGCAGCTGCGCAGCGATGCCTACGACGAAACGCCGTCGCCGCTGCACAACCAGGGCTTCGTGCCGCAGCTGGTGGTGCGTGGTTCCACCGCACCGATGCGCCCGGCCGGGGCGCGATCGCCTACTCCCGACACTCCCTGAGACCTGCATGTCACTGCCTGCTCCCCACGACACCCTGATGTTCCGCGAAGCCGCCGAGGCGGCCGATGTGATTGCCGCGCAGTTCGCGCGCAACCAGCAGGCAGTGAAAACCCTGGCCGCCAGCCTGCGCGCCGCACCGCCGCCGTTCGTGGTGACGTGTGCGCGTGGCAGCTCCGACCATGCCGCCACTTACGCCAAGTACCTGCTGGAAACGCGGTTGGGTCTGGTCACCGCCTCGGCGTCGCCCTCGGTGGGCTCGGTGTATGAAGCGCCGCTGCGGCTGCGCGGTGCGCTGTACATCGTCATTTCCCAGTCCGGCAAGAGCCCGGACCTGCTG
>JAEWLO010000316.1 GCA_023457475.1 Pseudomonadota bacterium
ATGCTACGGCAAAACAGCTGAACAGTCACCTTGGCAATCCACAACAAGTTGTAGAGCCTCCGTCATAGCGGATTGGTAACGTCATGGGCACGAATTTGCGACACACTGGCGGCGACCATCCGGGCCAGGACAAACACGGAGACTGTGGGTGACCGAGGCAAGCCAACAACGCAGCCTGCGACAGCTGGTCGGACCCGTCGGGGCCGACTACCAGCGGCGCGCGCTGCCGCCTGGTTGGGTCTGGGCCGTGCTGGGTGTGCTGCTTGCGGCCACCTGCCTGACCGAACTGCCGGCCACAGCGGCCGCAGCACTGGTCGCCAGTGCGGTGGTGGTGCACTGGTCGCAGCGCGGTCGCATCCATTGGCTGGGCTGGCGCCTGCCGGGCCTGGCGGTGTTGGCGGCCCTGCTGTGGGGGCCGGAAGTGCTGTCGCAGTGGTTCGAGCACGGGCTGGCCGTGGTCCTGATGTCGCTGGCCAGCCTCAGCATCGGCGTGCATGTGTGGCAGTCGCGGCAGATGGCGCAGCAGCTCCAGGGCGCGGCCGATTCGATGGATGACGCCCAGTTGCTGGCCCTGCTGCCGGCCGACGCAGCCCAGCTGGCGCAGCGGTGGCGCGCCGGCGATGACCGGCATGCGCCCGAACTGGCGGTGGTGATGCATCTGGCTGTGATGCAGGCCGCGCTGGCACCGCGCATGCGCGGGCAGGGCGTGCTGGCGGGGTGACCGGCAGGCAACTCCAGCGCCGACACGACTACGACCCCGACAACGCCTTGCGCAGGTAGATCCGCTCGTGACCGGGTGGGCAATCGGGCAGTCGCCCATACGCGGTGTAGCCCTGCCGCAGGTAGAAGGCTTCGGCCTGCCAGTCGAAGGTATCCAGCATCACGTTGCGGGCGCCAAGCTGGCGCGCGGCGGCTTCTGCTTCCGCCAGCAGGCGCTGGCCGATGCCTTGCCCGCGCAGTTCCGGATCCACCCACAGCACATGTACCTGCAGCCAGCCGGCACAGACGTCGGCCAGCACGCCGCCGCGCAGCCTGCCGTGCTCGTCATGCCAGGCCAGGCGGACTGGGGTCTCATCGAACGCATCGCCGCCGTGGGCCTGGTTGAAGGCCAGCAGGCGCGCGCACAACGTGCGCGTTTCATCGGCGCTGGCAGTCGCCATGGCGCCGATGGGAGTGATCATGCGTCGCGGTTGCCGCGACGCATCACGCGCTGCTTCTCGATCGCCCAGTCGCGGTCCTTGGCGGCATCGCGCTTGTCGTGGGTCTGCTTGCACTTGGCCAGCGCTACTTCCAGCTTGATCTTGTTCTTGCTCCAGTACATCGCGGTGGGCACGATGGTGTAGCCGTCGCGTTCGACCTTGCCGACCAGCTTGTCGATCTCACGGCGGTGCAGCAGCAGCTTGCGCTCGCGGCGGTCGTTGGCCACCACGTGGGTGGAGGCCTGGATCAGCGGGGTGATCTGGGCACCGATCAGGAAGATCTCGCCCGACTTCACGTAGGCGTAGGCGTCGACGATGTTGCCGCGCCCGGCGCGGATGGACTTGACCTCCCAGCCCTGCAGGGCCAGGCCGGCCTCGAAGCGTTCTTCGATGTGGTACTCGTGGCGGGCACGCTTGTTGAGCGCGATGGTCTTGTTGGCCGTCGCGTTCTTTGCTTTATCCTTGGCGCTGTTCTTGCTCATTTATCCATTGTCTCCGATTCGGGCCCTCCGTGGTCGATTCGCCAGCCAAACCCTCGCATGACTACCATCCGCCGCAGTGCCCTGGTCGAACATTCGGCTGCCCGCATGTTCGACCTTGTGAACGATATCGAGGCCTATCCGCGCCGCTTCCGGTGGTGCTCGGCTTCGCAGTTGCTGGAATCCGGCCCGGACCGGGTCGTGGCCCGGCTCGACCTGGGGCTGGGCTCGTTCTCGACCTGGTTCATGACCGAGAACACGCTTCAGCGGCCGCATCACATCGACATGCAGCTGCGCGACGGGCCGTTCAAGCAGCTGCACGGCCGCTGGGAATTCCATGCGCTGGCCGAGGATGCCTGCAAGGTCACCCTGACCCTGGAGTTCGAGCCGACCAGCCGCCTGCTGGGGCCGGCGCTGGCGCTGGGGTTCCAGGGGCTGGCCGACCGCATGGTCAACGACTTCATCCGCGTGGCCGACGCCCAGGACTGAGCCGATGATCAGGGTGGAGGTGGTGCTGGCCTGGCCGGACCGGGTGGAATCCCGCCCGCTGACGCTGCCCGAGGGTGCCACGGTGGCCGAGGCGATCGCCGCGGCGGCCATTCCCGGCAGTGAGCACTGCCCGGCGGTGGCGGTACACGGGCTGGTGGCCCGGCCCGCTCAGGAACTGGTCGATGGCGACCGGGTGGAACTGCTGCGACCGCTGCTGGCAGATCCCAAGGACAACCGCCGCCGACGCGCGGCCCGCTGACGCCGGGCAGAGCCCGGCGCTACGCATCAACGACCGCGCTGCTTCTTCTTGTCCTTCGGCAGGTTGCGGCCGAACTGGCGGACGGTGTCCTGGGCCAGCTGGGCGTCACGGCTCGGGAAATAGTCGCCTTCCCAGCGGGTGACCTGGTCGTTCTCGAAGAACACCGTGAGGTTCTTCACCTCGGTGGTGCCGAGGCGGTTGGTGCGCTCGCTGGCGGTGTAGTCCCAGCGCTGGGCGTGGAACGGGTCGTTGATCGACGGGGTGCCCAGCAGGGCCGAGACCTGCTGCTTGCTCTGCCCGACCTGCAGCTGGCCGACGGCCTGCTCCCGGACCAGATTGCCCTGGTAGATGGGTTGCTTGTAGATGATGCCGCAGCCCGTGGTGGACAGGGCAACGGTGGCGACCAGCAGGAGATTGCGCATCGGATAGGGCGTTTGGGGAAATCGAGTCGATGATACACTCCCGACGTGTCGCCGCGACCCATACCGAGGCAGCTGGCGCTAAATCGCCAATGAACGAGACCTATGGAAACCAACGACCTGCGTAAAGTCGGCCTCAAGGTAACCCATCCCCGGATGCGGATCCTGGCCCTGCTGGAACAGCGCGACGCCCAGAAGCACCAGCACCACATGACCGCCGAAGACATCTACCGCCAGCTCCTGGAGCATGGTGATGAGATCGGGCTGGCGACGGTGTACCGGGTGCTCACCCAGTTCGAAGCGGCCGGTCTGGTGCTGAAGCACAACTTCGAAGGCGGCCAGGCCGTCTATGAACTGGACCGGGGCGGCCACCACGACCACATGGTGGACGTGGACAGCGGCAAGATCATTGAGTTCGAAAGCCACGAGATCGAGGAGCTGCAGCGCAAGATCGCGGCCGATCACGGCTACGAGCTGGAAGAGCACTCGCTCGTCCTGTACGTGCGCAAGAAGCGCAAGTAATTCCGAAGGCGATCGGCTCCGGCCGTTGGCCGGCCCTCCGGATGCCTCACACTTCCTGCAGCAGCTTCCGCGCGGCGGCCCGGGCTTCCTTGCTCACTTCCACGCCGCCGAGCATGCGCGCCAGCTCTTCCTCGCGCGCCTTGCTGTCCAGCTTCTCCACCGCGCTCTGGGTCATGCCTTCCACCGGGGCCTTGCTGACCCGGTAGTGCGCGTGGCCCTTGGACGCCACCTGGGGCAGGTGGGTGACGCACAGCACCTGGCGCTTCTCGCCCAGTGCCCGCAGCTTCTGGCCGACGATATCGGCCACCGCGCCGCCGATGCCCGAATCCACCTCGTCGAAGACCATGGTCGGCACGGCGTCCAGGTCCAGCGCGGCCACTTCGATGGCCAGCGAGATGCGCGACAGCTCGCCGCCGGAGGCCACCTTGCGCAGGGCGCGGGGCGGCTGTCCGGCGTTGGCGGCCACCAGGAACTCAACCCGCTCGGCCCCGTTCGGGTCCGGCTTGGCCACGGTCTGGGGCTCGATCTCGATCAGGAACTGCCCACCGCCCATGCCCAGCTCGCCGATCAGGGCGGTGGTGGTGGTGGAAAGTTCGGCGGCCGCAGTGCGGCGGCTGGCGGTCAGGGTGGCGGCCACGGCCTGCCATTGCCCGGCAGCGCGTTCGATCTCGCCGGCCAGCGCCTGCAGACGGGCGTCGGCTCCCCGCAGCTGCTCCACTTCGGCCTCCATCGCGTCGCGGTGTTCGCCCAGCTGCTCCATCGGCACCCGGTGTTTTCGCGCCAGATCGTGCAGCCGGCCCAGCCGGCGCTCGATGTCCTCGAACTGGTCGGGGTCGGCGTCCAGGTCGCCATTCACCCGGTCCAGCAGGGCCAGGGCCTCGTGCAGCTGGATGGCGGCGCTGTCGAGCAGGGCATCCACCTCGCCAAGCCGGGCGTCGTGTTCGGCCACCCGCGAGAGCTCGTGCCGCGTTTGCTGCAGTTGTTGCAGCACGGCGGTATCGTCGTCGCCGTTCAGGCGCGCGGCGGCCACATCGCAGGCGGTGAGCAGGGCTCCGGCATGGGCCTGGCGGCGATGGCTGCTGGCCAGGGTCTCGATCGAGGCCGGTTCCAGGTCTTCGCGCTGCAGCTCGCCCAGCTGGTGTTCCAGGAAGCCGATGCGGTCGCTCACGTCCCCCTGGCGGGACAGGGCATCCGCCTCGTCCACCAGCGCCTGCCAGCGGGCCGCGGCCTGGCGCACCTGGCCGCGTTCGGCTTCGTTGCGCGCGTAAGCGTCGCGCAGGGCCAGCTGGGAGGGGCGCGCAAGCAGGGCCTGCTGGTCGTGCTGGCCGTGGATCTCCACCAGCATGCCGGCCAGTTCGCCGAGCTGGGTGAGGGTGACCGGGCGGCCGTTGATCCAGGACCGCGAACCGCCGTCGGCGCGGATCACGCGGCGCAGCTGGCACTGGTCGTCGTCGTCCAGTTCGTTGTCGCGCAGCCAGGCGCGGGCGGGCGAAGCGTCATCGGGCGCGAATTCGGCCGAAAGTTCGGCCCGGGCCGCGCCATGGCGGACCACGCCGCTGTCGGCGCGCAGGCCGGACAGGAAGCCGAGCGCGTCGACCATCAGCGATTTGCCGGCGCCGGTTTCGCCGGAAACCACGGTCATGCCCGGCCCGAACTCCAGTTCGGTGGCGCGGACGACGGCGAAATCCTTGATCGATAGATGTCTGAGCATGGTGTTGGGTTCTCGAGCCGCGCAACGCTAGCATGGGCGAGGGGCCACTCCAATGACTTGCCAACGTCCACGCCAGCCATTATCAAAGCTTGCGTCTCACAGGCTGATTCCATGAACGCATCCGTGCCACCGCTCGCGCCGCGCGCCCGCCACCTGCTGCGGACCCTGATCGCGCGCCACATCCAGGACGGTGAGCCGGTGGGCTCGCAGACCCTGGCGCGATTGGCCGGGCTGGACGTCAGCCCGGCCACCATCCGCAACATCCTGGGCGACCTGGAAGACCTGGGGCTGCTCAGTTCGGCGCATGCGTCGGCCGGCCGGGTGCCAACCGCCACCGGTTACCGGGTGTTCGTGGACAGCCTGGTGAAGATGCAGCCGCCGGGCGAAGGTGAGCTGCAGCGGCTGCGCACCGAGCTGGCCAGCGGCTCGGGTACGCAGGCCCTGCTGGGCAGCGCCTCGGAGCTGCTTTCGGCAATGAGCCACTTCGTTGGCGTGGTCGGTGCCCCGCGGCGGGAGCAGTTCGCGTTCCGGCACATCGATTTCGTGGCGCTGGACGCACGCCGGGTGCTGGCGATCCTGGTGTTCGCCGACAACGAGGTACAGAACCGGGTGATCGAGCCCCGGCGCAGTTGGGAGCCGGCCGAGCTGGAGCAGGTGGCCAACTACCTCAACGCGCAGTGCGCAGGCCGCACCCTGGCGGAGATCCGCGCCGGCCTGCTGCGGGAGCTGCGGCAGGCCCGCTCGGAAATGGAGCAGTTGCTGGCGCACAGCGTGGAGCTGGCCGAACAGGCGCTGGCTCCGCCGGCCGACGACATCGTGCTGGCCGGGCAGACCCGGCTGATGGGCGTACAGGATCTCTCCGACCTGGAGCGGCTGCGCGAGCTGTTCGACGTGTTCGCCAGCAAGCGCGAGATCCTGCAACTGCTGGAAAGGACCAGCCAGGCCCCGGGCGTCCGGATTTTCATCGGGGAGGAAACCGGGGTGGTGCCGCTGGAAGGCGTCTCGTTGGTGACGGCACCCTATTCGGCCGGAGGGCAGGTGCTCGGCGTGCTGGGGGTGATCGGCCCGAAACGCATGGCTTACGACCGCGTGATCCCGCTGGTGGAGGCCACCGCCCAGGTGCTCGGCGCGGCGCTGGACGCCCCGGCCGGCGGCGGATTGTCCCGTGATCGTGGATAAAAGCGACATCGGCTCTTGAATCGGTCCGCCGCGCCCACATAGGGGGTGTGGAGGCGGGGAGTCACCGCCAAGGATCCTACAATGAACCAAGATCAGCCTGATACCACCCCCCCGTCCGCGGCCGACGCCGTCGAGGCACAGCCGCTGCAGCAGCAGCTGGACACCCTGCAGAACGAATTGGCCCTGCTGCGTTCGGAGTCGCTGCGCGAGCGCGCCGACCTGGAGAACCAGCGCAAGCGCGTGGCCCGTGACGTGGAGCAGGCCCGCCGCTTCGCCAACGAGAAGCTGCTGGGCGAGCTGCTGCCGGTGTTCGACAGCCTGGACGCGGGCCTGACCGCCGCTGGCACCGAAGCCAGCCCGCTGCGTGAAGGCCTGGAGCTGACCTACAAGCAGCTGCTGAAGGTCGCCGCCGACAACGGGCTGACCCTGCTGGACCCGACCGGCCAGCCGTTCAACCCGGAACACCACCAGGCCATCAGCCAGGTCGACGCCCCCGGCGCGGCCCCGGGCAGCGTGGTCCAGGTGTTCCAGAAGGGTTACCT
>JAEWLO010000317.1 GCA_023457475.1 Pseudomonadota bacterium
GCTCCGCCCCGAGGCTCAACAGGTGCGGGTTCTCCACCTGCGCATCGATCAACGGCCACCCCAGTTCATGAACGAACGCGGCCAACCCGGCCAGGGCCACCTTGGACCCGCCGCTCACCGCGCTGAACATGCTCTCGCCAAAGAACATCCGCCCGATCGCCACCCCATAGATCCCGCCGACCAGCCGCTCCCCGTCGAACACCTCAACCGAATGGGCAAATCCGAGTGCGTGCAGCGCCTCGTATGCAGCCACCATCTCGTCGGTGATCCAGGTCCCGTCCTGGCCCGGGCGCGGGCTGGCCGCGCACGCACGGATCACCTCGCCAAAGCAGGTATCCGCCCGCAACACCCATCCGCTGCCCCGCAGCGTGCGCCGGAATCGTGACGACAACCGCACCCCGTCGCTGCGGAACACCATGCGCGGATCCGGCGACCACCACAGCAGCGGCTCACCCTCGGAGAACCACGGAAAGATACCGCCGGCATAGGCGTTCAGCAGCCGCACCGGCGACAGGTCGCCGCCGACGGCCAGCAGGCCGTCCGGTTGGCGCAGGGCGGATTCTGCCGGCGGGAACGGCGCGTCCGGTCGCGGATCCAGCCGCCAGGGCAGGGAGCGGCTCACGTGCGATCCACGGCCTTGAACGGGCTGTGGGCGGCCAGCTCGCACGCATACCGGGCCACCTCCGCCCGTTCCTGCCCGCACCAGCCGGCCAACGCACCGGCGAAATCCGGTTCGGCCAGCCAATGCCGGCTGCGCACCACCTGCGGCAGGAACCCCCGGGCCAGCTTGTGCTCGCCCTGTGCGCCCGGCTCGAAGCGGGAAAGGCCCTCGCGCAGACAATACTCGATGCCCTGGTAGTAGCAGGTTTCAAAATGCAGGCCGGCCAACGGCGTGCCACCCCAGTAGCGTCCGTACAGCGTGTCCTGGCCACGGATGCACAGCGCGCCGGCCAGCGGATGGCCGTCGAACATTGCCAGGAAGATCACCAGCTGGCGCGGCAGGGCGGCGGCCAGGTGTTGCAGGAAGGGCAGGGTGAGCGCGGGGGCATTGCCGTACTCGGCAAACGTCTGCAGGTAGAAGCCGTGCATGGCGGCCAGGTCCTCGGCGGTGGCCTCGTCGCCATGCACGATGCGATACGCGACGCCGGTGCGTGCGAGCTTGGCGCGATCCTGGCGGATGTTCTTGCGGTGCTTGTGGATCATGTCGGCCAGGAAGCCGACGAAGTCGGTCCAGTGCCCCGGGTTGTGCCACTGGAACTGGATGTCCTCGCGCAGCAGCCAGTCCGCGTCGAAGGCCGCATCTTCATCGGCCGGGTGGAAGTTGACGTGGGCGGAGGACCAGCCCATGCGGCCGACCTCCTCCCGGAGCGCCTGCGCCAGCGCCGCCCGGGTCACGGCATCACGCGCCATCAGGCGCGGCCCGGTCACCGGCGAATACGGCACCGCGCCCAGCCATTTGGGGAAGTACTCCAGCCCGTGCCGTGCATAGGCATTGGCCCAGGCGTGGTCGAACACGAACTCCCCATGCGAGTTGTCCTTCAGGTATCCCGGCACCGCGGCCACCAGCGTGTCGCCGTCCCATAGCGTGAAGTGCCGCGGCCGCCAGCCCCATTCCGGACGCAGGCAGCCGTGCTCCTCCAGGCCGGCGAGGAAGGCATGGCACACGAACGGGTTGGTGCCGTCATGCAGGGCATCCCAGGCGGAGGCGGGGAGGTCGGTGAGACGGTGCAGGAAGCGACGTTCGAACATGGGGAAAGGATAGGGCAGGACGACCGCAAGCGGGGCGACAGACGGCAGGCGACCCACCCCAAACGCCCCATCACCCCACAACCGTCCGTAGAGCCACGCCCTGCGTGGCTGCGTAGCCACACGCCACGCGTGTCCCACGCACCCCTCCGCAGCCACCCCCAACGAACACCACGTCGTAGCCAACAGCGACAAAGGCACCCCTCCAGCCCCCGGCCTCCCCGAAGCGCACCACCCCGTTTCCGCGCCAAAGCAGTCACCAAATGGCACAAACAACACCAAGAAAGGAAGCAATCAGAACAGGAGGAAAAACTGGAACAAGCCTCCCGATTCCGAATCGGAGACGAGAGCAGTGTCGCCTCGCGCCTTCACTCCGGCGCGCACTCTCACCGTTTCAAGGATCAACATGTCCGCACTCCGGAACTTGAATAGCCTCTCAGCCGCTCTGCTGACCACGGCACTCGCCACTTGCGCCACCATCCCCGCCCATGCAGCCTCAGCACCGTCTGCCCCGGAATCATTGGCTGCAATCGAGCGAGATCTCGCCGCTCTTTTTGAAAATGAGGCAGAAAAACTGGTCTCCCAGCACCTTCAATCAACGGGGCGGCTTGCTCATGTAACTGTCAGTATCGCGATTGATTCGGTGAACTCAAAACTCACCGCAGACTTTGGCCCTGGGTTTCGACCTTACCCAGATGAAGTCGCTGCCGAAGAGCTTCTTCACCAATTGGCGGCAAAGCTTCGTTACGCAGGCGATCAGGCTGGGGTCGATGTCAATGACGTCCTGTACCTGTTTCAGGGAAAGCCACTAAAGCACTACTACCCGGAAGAGTTGGCGGTTCCTGGGCAGGCTCGAGCGAGTGCTCGAAACGCGAGTGCACTCGTCTCATCGAGTCATGGCCTGATCCGCGTGTTCCCCTCAAGGAGCTGGGAATACCAGCGTCCAGCGGCATTTGGCCATGTAGAAGACATGATTACTCCGGCGTATGGCGATGAATTGCAGGAGCTTCTCGAGCAACGAAGCGGCCTTGTGGTTACCAGGGCGAGGAGCAGGGCTGTAGAACCTCACGATGAATCAACCCGCCCTTGGGAGCAGATGTCATCGCGCTATCACCTGAAGGCGTTGCTTCCTGAGCACGTCGACATCTGGAACTCTCTTCCAAATGACACCAATCGTGATCGGGAGGTGCGGGAGGATATTCGCGCCAGACCGCTATACGCCAATCACCTTGGCGTGGGTGGCCTGATCAGCCTCCATACAAACGGGAACGACAATCCCGCTATTCGCGGCCTTGAGGTGTACTACCATGAAGACAAGCCTCAGGATCGCGAGCTGGCCGCGCAAGTGCTCTGCAGCATGAAGGAACTGATTCACGCGGAGCCCGGCTACGAGGACTTTCCCGTGCGAACCGCTCCGAGTGTCGGTCGCCATGGAGAGAATCGAATCGGCACCATGCCATCGGTGCTCGTTGAAGTCGCCTATCACTCCAACGGGGAGGATTCGGCCGCCCTGTAGGATCCGCTCTTCCGCTCTGCATCGATGAAGGGCGTTGAGAAGGGCTACCGTCTGTATCGCGAGGGTAAAGTTTGCATGCCCTTGGCGCTTACAAAGATTGACGACATCCGCGCTCCGGTGCAGGGCAGCGGCGAGGCCGATGTTCACTTCGAGGGTAACCCACAGTTTCCAGTGACCTTGAGTCTGATGCCGTCATGGTGCAGCGAACCCGGTGCCTGCCAGATCGCAGAGCGTGTGATCGACGGACCCTCTGAGTCACCCGTGAAGCTGCGCCTCACGTGCGACGGCCCCGGGACAGGCACAGCAACGTGGCGAACCGTCATGCGGGATGCAGATGGCATCACGACCGCAGTGGTCGAACACCGGCAAACCTGCGCGCGGCCCTGAAACGCGAAAGGCCGGCGTCAGACGCCGGCCTCCCTTGTTTCTACCCGCTCGCCCGTATCAGGCCAGCGCGCCCTTGGCGTCGAGGTAGCGCTCGGCGTCCAGTGCGGCCATGCAGCCGAAGCCGGCCGAGGTGATGGCCTGGCGGTAGTGCTGGTCGGCCACGTCGCCGGCGGCGAACACCCCTTCCACCGAGGTCTGGGTGGCGTTGCCGCCCAGGCCCGAGCGGATTTCCAGGTAGCCGTTGTTCATGGCCAGCTGGCCGTCGAACAGGGCCGTGTTCGGGTGGTGGCCGATGGCCACGAAGAAGCCGTGGGCGTCGATGTCGCGGGTGCTGCCGTCCAGGGTGGACTTCACGCGCACGCCGGTCACGCCGGCGTCGTTGCCCAGCACTTCCTCGATGGTGTGGTGCCACACGGTCTCGATCTTGCCGGCCGCCACCTTGGCGAACAGCTTGTCCTGCATGATCTTTTCCGCCTTCAGGGTGTCGCGGCGGTGGACCAGGTAGACCTTGCGGGCGATGTTGGACAGGTACAGGGCCTCTTCCACGGCGGTGTTGCCGCCGCCGACCACGACCACGTCCTGGTCACGGTAGAAGAAGCCATCACAGGTGGCGCAGGCGGACACGCCGCGGCCCTTGAAGGCCTCTTCGGTTGGAATGCCGAGGTACTTGGCGGTGGCGCCGGTGGCCACGATCAGCGCGTCGCAGGTGTACTCCGCGCTGTCGCCGATCAGGCGGAACGGGCGCTGGGAGAGGTCCGCGGTGTGGATGTGGTCGAAGATCACTTCGGTTTCGAAGCGCTCGGCGTGGGCCTGCATGCGCGTCATCAGGTCCGGGCCCATCAGGCCGTGGGCGTCGCCCGGCCAGTTGTCCACTTCCGTGGTGGTCATCAGCTGGCCGCCCTGCTGCAGCCCGGTGATGACCACCGGCTTGAGGTTGGCGCGGGCCGCGTAGACGGCGGCGGTCCAGCCGGCCGGGCCGGAGCCGAGAATGACCAGCTTCTGATGACGGGAGGGCTTGGAATTGCTCATGTAGACTCGCGGTAAGAGGGCGGGGCGGGGCGCAGGCAGCGATTGCTGGCGTCCGATACAGGCCATAGAGTGGCGGCTGGGGCGGGGTGATTCAAGGCGACGCATGGAATGGCGTGTCCAGCCGAGTGCCCCGATGAACGTTCGATGCGACGGGGTGCGGGGGGCGGCCCAGTCGTTTATTATCAAGCACTAACAGTGCATTCCCAAGGTCTGGTCTAAGGTGGCGAAGCAGGTCCCGGAACGATCCAAGTCAAGCGACAGCAAGGCGTCTTCGCGCCGGGCCGCGCCTGCCCCGGCCGCAGCGGAAAACCCGCGCCGCCAGCGGCTGTGGCGCGACCTGGGGCTGATCGCCATCGCCCCGGCGCTGCTGTATCTGGTGGCCAGCCTGTTCACCTATTCGGCGACCGACCCGGGCTGGTCGCATACGGGCAGCGTGGTCGCGCCCATCCACAACATGGGCGGCCGGGTCGGGGCCTGGGTCGCCGACGTGCTGCTGCAGCTGTTCGGCTACATGGCATTCGTGCTGCCCATCGTGCTGGGCGCAGTGGCGTGGTTCGCGATGTTCGGGCTCAAGCGCGAAAGCAAGGGCGTGCATGACCTGGACCCGGCGCTGCGGCTGGTCGGCCTGGTCGGCTTCCTGATCGCAGGCACCGGGTTCCTGCACGTGCGCCTGTTTACGGGTGACGTGGCCCATGCCGGCGGCATCCTCGGCCGGTTGGTCGGCAACTCGCTGAGCGCCGGCTTCGGTGCGCTGGGTGCCAACCTGTTCGTGCTGGTGCTGCTGCTGGCCTCGATCACCCTGGCCACCGGTCTGTCGTGGTTCTCGGTGATGGAGAAGATCGGCCGCGCCATTCTCGCCATTCCGCCGCTGCTGGAGAGCAAGAAGGCGAAGGCCAACGAGTGGCAGCAGACCCGTGCAATGCGCGAAGAGCGCCAGGAAGTGCGCAAGGTGGACGCCGAGGTGCGCGCCAAGCGCGAGCCGGTGAAGATCGAGCCACGCCCCGAACCAGTGCTGGAGAAGAGCGACCGGGCCAAGCGCGAAACGCAGATTCCCATGTTCCGCGGTGTGAACGGCGACGGCTCGGACCTTCCGCCGCTGGCGCTGCTGGACGATCCCAAGCCGCAGCCGAAGGGCTACGACGAGGAAACCCTGGAAACCCTGTCGCGCCAGATCGAGTTCAAGCTCAAGGACTTCCGCATCGACGCGCAGGTGGTCGGGGCCTATCCGGGCCCGGTGATCACCCGCTTCGAGATCGAACCTGCCCCGGGCATCAAGGTCAGCCAGATCAGTTCGCTGGACAAGGACATTGCCCGCGGCCTGTCGGTGAAGTCGGTGCGCGTCGTGGACGTGATTCCGGGCAAGTCGGTGGTCGGCCTGGAAATCCCGAACGTCACCCGCGAGATGATCTACCTCTCCGAGCTGCTTCGCTCGAAGGAGTACGACAAGTCGGCCAGCGTGCTCACCCTGGCGCTGGGCAAGGACATTGCCGGCCGGCCCACCGTGGCCGACCTGGCGCGCATGCCGCACCTGCTGGTGGCCGGCACCACCGGTTCGGGTAAATCCGTGGCGGTGAACGCGATGGTGTTGAGCCTGCTGTACAAGGCCTCGCCGAAAGACCTGCGCATGCTGATGATCGACCCGAAGATGCTGGAGCTCAGCGTCTACCAAGGCATTCCGCACCTGCTGGCGCCGGTGGTCACCGACATGAAGGAGGCCGCCAACGGCCTGCGCTGGTGCGTGGCCGAAATGGAGCGTCGCTACAAGCTGATGAGCGCGGTGGGCGTGCGCAACCTGCCCGGCTTCAACAAGAAGGTGAAGGACGCCGAGGACGCCGGGCAGCCGCTGATGGACCCGCTGTTCAAGCCGAACCCGGAACTGGGCGAGGCCCCGCGTCCGCTGGAGGCGCTGCCGTTCATCGTCATCTTCATCGACGAATTCGCCGACATGATGATGATCGTCGGCAAGAAGGTCGAAGAGCTGATCGCGCGTCTGGCGCAGAAGGCCCGTGCCGCCGGCATCCATCTGATCCTGGCCACCCAGCGTCCCTCGGTGGACGTCATCACCGGCCTGATCAAGGCGAACATTCCCACCCGCATCGGCTTCCAGGTCAGCTCGAAGATCGACTCGCGCACCATCCTGGACCAGTCCGGCGCGGAAACCCTGCTGGGCCACGGCGACATGCTCTACCTGCCGCCGGGCACGGCACTGCCGGACCGCGTGCATGGCGCGTTCGTGTCGGATGAGGAAGTGCACCGCGTGGTGGAGCACCTCAAGGCCAGCGGTCCCGCCGACTACATCAGCGGTGTGCTGGACGAAGTGCAGGTGATGGGCGACGGCGTGGTGGTGGGTCCGGGCGGCCTGCCCGAGGCCAGCGGCGGTGCAGGCGACGAATCCGATCCGCTGTACGACGAAGCCCTGCGCATCGTCACCGAAACCCGCCGCGCCTCCATTTCCGGTGTGCAGCGCCGGCTGAAGATCGGCTACAACCGTGCCGCGCGCCTGATCGAGGCCATGGAAATGGCCGGCGTGGTCAGCCCGCCCGAGCACAACGGCGACCGCAGCGTGCTGGCCCCGCCCCCGCCCAAGTAATCACATCCGTCCCGCGCCTGGGCTGTCCCGGATGCGCGGGGACCTGGTAGCGCCGGCCGTTGGCCGGCCCTCGGTTTTCCAAGGAACCCCGATGTCGCTGAAGCAATGGACGATGCTGGCTGCCCTGCTCCTGCCCGCGTGGGCGCACGCCCAGGTGCCGGCCCCGTCTCCCGCAGCCCCCACCCAGCCCTCCAGTGCGCCCCTGGCGAAGCCCAGGCCGCCAACAACTTCAGCTTCGTCCGCTACCGCGCCGACTATGTTGTCCGCCCGGACGCCGGCAACACCCAGACCGAATCGTACGAAATCCTGCTCAAGACCAAGGCCGCGGTGGAGCAGTTCAGCCAGGTGCGCCTGAGCTACAGCGAAAAGATGGAAACGCTGGAGGTGCTGGCCGCCTACACGCTTACCGCCGACGGCCAGCGCCGCGACGTGCCCGCCGAGCGCATCTATACCCAGGAAAGCTATTCCAGCGCGGCGGCCGCGATGTACGCCGACCGCAAGGTGCGCGTGGTGGTGTTCCCGAATCTGGCTCCCGGCACGCGCGTGGTCTACGAAACGCGCCGCACCCAGCTCCAGCCTTACTTCCCCGGCTACTTCGGGCTATGGGAAACCTTCAGCGTGTTCACGCAGTATGACGACGCGCGGGTGACGCTCAGCGCGCCCGCCGACCTGCCGATGTTCGTCGAGCAGCGCGGCGTGCAGGGCAGCACCACGCCGAAGCGGCGCAACGGCATGGCGCAGTGGGAGTGGCGCTACCAGCGGACGACGCCGCTGCCGGTGCAGAACTGGACGGCGGCCGCCTGGGAATTCAGTCCGACCATCATGGCCAGTACCTACGCCGACTGGGCGCAGCTGGCACGCGCCTATCAGGCGAAGGCGGGGCAGGCCAGCCAGGTCACGCCGGCGATCCAGGTGCTGGCCGATGAGATCACCGCGGGCCTGACCGACCGCCGCATGCAGGTGGACGCGCTCTATCGCTGGGTGGCGCAGAATATCCGCTACGTAGCGGTGTACCTGGGCAATGGCGGCCTGGAGCCGAACCCGGCACAGAGCATCCTCGACAACCACTACGGTGACTGCAAGGACCATGTGGTGATCCTGGAGGCACTGCTGGCCGCGCGCGGCATTGACAGCTCGCCGGTGCTGATCGGTGCCGGCGGTGGCCCGACGCTGCCGGCGGTCCCGATGCTGGGTCGCTTCAATCACGCCATCACCTACGTCCCGGAGTTCGACCTGTACCTGGACTCCACCAGTGCCTATGGCCGCGCCGGCCAGCTGCCGGAAGGCGACCTGGGCGCACCGGTGCTGCACACCCGGACCGCCACGCTGGCCCGCACTCCGGCCAATGACGCCACGCGCAACGGCAGCGGCTTCGAGGTGGACTACCGGTTCGACCGCGAAGGCAACCTGCAGGGACAGACCCGGCAGCGCCCGGGCGAGGTCAACGAGATTGGATTGCGCGCGTCCTTCGCACGGCTCAACGCGCAGAACCGCGAGCGGGTGGAGGAATCCATCATGGCCAGTTCCGGCTTCGACGGCACCGGAACGCTGACGCTGCTGGGCGACCCGCAGGACCTGACCCGGGCGTTCAACTACCGGTACGACTTCCACGCGCGCGACTACGCGGACTTCAGCGTGGTCGGTGGCATGGCCTTGCCGGATGCGCCCGGAGGCGAATCGTTCCGTGACCTGTACGGCACGACCTCGGCCGAGAAGAACGCCACTCCGTTCTACTGCAACGACTCGCTGCGGGAAGAGCGATATCGCCTCGAGTTTCCGGCCGGTGTGCCGATCGTGGCGGTGCCGCGCAGCCTGTCGTTCAACAATGCCGCAGGCACCTACGACCTGACGTGGACCCGGGAAGGGCAGGCGGTCGTGGCCCACCACCGGCTGCACCAGCGTGCCGTTCATGGTGCCGAGGCACTGTGCCAGCCGGAGGACTACGCCGCCTTCCGCGAGCTGTACCAGCAGGTGCGGCGCGGCTTCCGCGGGCAGGTGCTGTACGGCGACCTGCGCACGGTGCAGTCGGATCTATAATTGCGCGCCCTGACCCTGCCTACCGCCCATTCAGGCAAGGCGCGGCACACTGGAACCCTTCCACTTTTCTTCCTGGATACCTGTATGCAGACCTCCTTCCGCCGCCACTTTGTTGCCGCCGCCCTGGTGTGCGCCAGCGTTGTGTCCGCCAGCGCGTGGGCCGGTGGGCGCGAGCAGCTGAACAGCTTCACCGCCAGCCTGAAGGGCCTGGACGGGCAGTTCAGCCAGCAGGTGTTCGACAAGAACGGCAAGGTGAAGGAGCGCACCAGCGGCCGTGTGGCCCTGTCGGCTCCGCGCCTGTTCCGTTGGGAATACCAGAAGCCGCACGTGCAGCTGATCGTGGCCGACGGCAAGACCGTCTGGGTGTACGAGCCGGACCTGGAGCAGGCGACCAAGCGCCCGCAGGGGGCCGAAGAGCAGAACAGCCCGCTGACCGCGCTGATCAACCCGGCGCTGCTGGACAAGCAGTATGACGTCAGCGAGGAGGCCGGTACCCGTGATGGCCTGCAGTGGCTGTCGCTGAGCCCGAAGCGCGAGACCGAGACTGCCTTCCAGTACGCGTCGCTGGGCTTCAATGCGCAGGGTCTGGCGCGGATGGAAGTGACCGATGCCGTCGGCCAGAAGACGGTGATCGATTTCAGCGGCTGGAAGCGCAACCCGGCCTTCGCCGCAGGTACCTTTGCCTTCACCCCGCCGAAGGGCACCGACGTCATCGGTGATTGAGGCGTGCAGCCGGGCAGAGCCCGGCTCTACAATACGGTGTGGCTAGAAACCGAACGACATTCAACGGGCCGGATCTGCTGAGCGTGGATCGCGACCATCTGCGTCCGCTGGCCGAACGCATGCGCCCGCAGACCCTTGACGAGATGGTCGGGCAGAAGCGGCTGCTGGCCCCGGGCAGCGCGCTGCGGCGCGCGGTTGAATCGGGCCATGTGCACTCGATGATCCTCTGGGGCCCGCCCGGCTGCGGCAAGACCACGCTGTCGCTGCTGCTGGCGCACTATGCCGATGCCGAATTCCGCGCCATTTCGGCGGTGCTTTCGGGCCTGCCGGAAGTGCGCCAGGTGCTGGCGGAGGCCGCACAGCGCTTTGCCGAAGGCCGACGCACGGTGCTGTTCGTGGACGAGGTCCATCGCTTCAACAAGGCCCAGCAGGATGCGTTCCTGCCGCACATCGAGCGCGGCACCATCGTGTTCGTGGGCGCAACGACCGAGAACCCGTCCTTCGAGCTCAACTCGGCACTGCTTTCGCGCTGCCGTGTGCACGTGCTTGAAGCGGTGTCCCCGGCCGATGTGGTGGAGGCGCTGGAACGTGCCCTTCAGGACCGCGAGCGGGGGCTGGGCGCGGAGGCACCACAGGTGTCTGCCGAGGCCCTGCTGGAGATCGCCACTGCGGCCGACGGCGACGTTCGCCGGGCGCTGACCCTGCTGGAGATTGCCGCCGAACTGGCCGGCGGCGACAACGGAGTGATCACCCCGGAGATGCTGGTGCAGGTGCTGGCCGACCGTACCCGCCGTTTCGACAAGGGGGGCGAGCAGTTCTACGACCAGATCTCGGCGCTGCACAAGTCGGTGCGCAGCTCCAATCCCGATGCCGCGCTGTACTGGCTGACGCGGATGCTGGATGGGGGGTGCGACCCGTCCTATCTGGCGCGCCGTCTCACCCGGATGGCGATCGAGGACATCGGCCTGGCCGACCCGCGCGCGCAGAGCATGGCACTGGAGGCGTGGGACATCTATGAGCGGCTGGGAAGCCCCGAGGGCGAACTGGCGTTCGCCCAGCTGGTGCTGTACCTGGCCAGCACCGCCAAGTCGAACGCGGGCTACGCCGCCTTCAATCTCGCCAAGGCCGAGGTGCGGGAAACCGGCACCCAGGAGGTGCCGCTGCACCTGCGCAATGCCCCGCCGAAGCTGATGAAGGAACTGGGCTACGGCAAGAC
>JAEWLO010000318.1 GCA_023457475.1 Pseudomonadota bacterium
GCATCTGTGAGGTCTGCTCGATCATCTCGGGGTCCTTCTCCGGCGGCTGGTCCAACGCTGTGCCGCCCATCGCGAACACCAGACGGGTGATGGCCTTGGCCACCAGATGCGGCTCATGCAGCACCGCGCCGTTGTCGGCGGCGGCCAGCCGGATCAGGTCCACGCAGAGCTCTTCTTCGAAATAGTTCAGCTCGCGCTCGACCGCGTGCTTGAACGCGTCCGAACCCGCGCTGCCTTCGCGCAGCATCACGTGCAGCAGCCGGTCATCGGCTCGCAGTTGCTCGAAGAAGGTCTCCACCGACACCCGGATCACGCTGCGGTCGGAGGAAGCCGCGCGCTGCCGGGCCTGACCGATGATGGTGCGCAGCGAGCGCCCGGCCAGGTCGATCAGGGCCACGGTCAATTCGTCCATGTCGCGGAACTGGCGGTAGAACGAATTCGGGGCGATGCCGGCCTCGCGGGCAACCTCGCGCAGGCTCAGCGTAGAGACGCTGCGGTGCGGGCCGATCAGTGCCAGTGCCGCCGCCAGCAGGTCCTCGCGGGAGATGGCAGCCTTTCGGGCGGGCGTCTCTTCGACCCCGGAGACGGGCAGGGCGGGGGCGGCGATCGGGGGCTGGGCACTCATTGGCTGAATCATAGCCTGTCCGGAGGTATACAACTGTATACACAGCTGTATGCCCGGTCGTATAGTGGCGCAATGAACGCTCGTGTCCGTCCTGCCGCCCGTCGCCGTACCGCGCTCTCGCCCCGTCATTGGGTGTCCGAGGAACTGTTCGATTTCTGGGCGGGGCAGGTGCACCCGTTGTGGACCCTGCGCCGTGCCCGTGCCCGGCTGGTGGCCCGCGAAACCGCCAGTAGTGACGCGGTGACGCTGGTGCTGCGGCCGAACCGGCATTTCCGGGGGCTGCAGGCCGGCCAGCACATCAACCTGGGCGTGGAGGTGGACGGCCGCCGGCTGAGCCGCAGCTACAGCCCCACGCGGCTGGACGACGGCACCCTGGCCATCACCGTGAAGACGGTGGCCGGCGGCGCGGTGAGCCAGCATCTGGCACATGCGGCGCAGGTCGGGGATGTCTTCGAGCTCGGCCAGGCCTTCGGCGAGATGACGCTGCCGTCGCTTTCCGCCGACGCTCGCCTGCTGCTGCTGGCTGCCGGGAGCGGCATCACCCCGATGCGCGCGCTGCTGCGCCAGTGGGACGCCGCCGGCGCGCCGGGACAGGTGACGCTGGTGTACTGGGCCCGCCAGCACGACGCGCTGTGCTTTGCGGAAGAATTCAACGCACTGGCGGTACGCCGCCCGAACCTGCGCCTGCACTGGGCGCTGACGCGCGACGCCGCCGCGCCGGCCGCGCGCGTGGGCGAGCACGATTTCAGTGCGCTGGGTGATCTGGCCGGCGCACATGTGCTGGCCTGCGGCCCCGGCGGTTTCGTTCAAACCGCGCATACACGCCTGCAGGGTCAGGTTGCCGCCTTCCAGGCCGAGGCATTCACGCCGCCGGTGCTGGATGCCACGGCGATGGCGGTGGAAACCGGCACCGTGCAGGTGGAACTGCGCCGCAGTGGCCGCACGCTTGAACTCCCGCGTGGCACGTCGCTGCTGGATGCGCTGGAGGCCGAAGGCCTGCGTCCGGCCAGCGGCTGCCGCATGGGCATCTGCAATACCTGTGTCTGCGGCAAGGTGAGCGGCGTGACCCGCCACACCCTGACCGGCGAACACGCGGCCGAACCGGCCACGCAAGTACGGCTGTGCGTGAACAGCGCCAGCACCGACCTGATTCTGGAGCTTTGAGCATGTCTTCCGTGCAGAACCGCGTGTTGTCCGCTACTGAACTGCAGGCCTTCGGCGACGAACTGGACGCGCTGCGCGCGCGCCATGTCGCCACGCTGGGCGCGGCCGACGCGCGCTACATCCGCCGCGTGGTGGCCGGCGTGCGCTGGACCGGCGTGGCCGGCCGCGCGCTGCTGTTCCTCGGTGCCTTCGTGCACAGCGTGCTGATTCCGGCGTGGATTGCCGGTGTCGCGCTGCTGGCGGTGTCCAAGATTCTGGAAAACATGGAACTGGCGCACAACGTCATCCACGGTCAGTACGACTGGATGGGCGACCCGCAGCTGCAGGGCAGCACCTACGAATGGGACATCGTCGGCACCGCCGACAACTGGCGCAAGACCCACAACTTCCGCCACCACACCTACACCAATGTGCGCGGGCTGGACGACGACATCGGCTACGGGCTGCTGCGCATCTTCCCGGAACAGCGCTGGCGTCCGTTCTACCTGATGCAGCCGTTCATCGCGGTGGTGTTCGCGCTGCTGTTCGAATGGGGCATCGCCATCCAGGACCTGAAGGTGGGCCGCCTGTTCGCCGGCAAGATGACCTTCAAGCAGCTGCGCGCGCAGGCCCGCCCGGTTGGCCGCAAGGTTGGCAAGCAGGTGTTCAAGGACTACCTGCTGTTCCCGGCACTGGCCGGCCCGTTCTTCCTGCCGGTGCTGCTGGGCAACCTGGTTGCCAACGTGATCCGCAACGTGTGGACCTATGTGGTGATCTTCTGCGGCCACTTCACCACGGATGCCGAGACCTTCCCGAAGGAATGCGTCCGCGATGAAACCCGCGGCCACTGGTACCTGCGTCAGCTGCGCGGTTCGTCCAACATTGCCGGCGGCAAGGCGATGAACCTGATGACCGGCAACCTGAGCCATCAGATCGAACACCACTTCTACCCGGACGTGCCGGCCAACCGGTATGCGGCGATTGCGGTGGAGGTGCGGGAGATCTGTGCCCGTTACGGCCAGCATTACAACACCGGTTCGCTGCCGAAGCAGTTCGGGCAGGTGGTGTGGCGCATTCTGCGGCATTCGTTGCCGAGCAAGCCGGGCAAGGTGGCCGCGCCGGTCAAGACGGCCGCTGCCGTTTCGTAACCTCACGCTCCGCTTGGCTGTGCGGACCCTCAACAGCCGTAGAGCCACGCCCTGCGTGGCTGCTGTTCGTTCCGGCACCGCGAAGCCACGCAG
>JAEWLO010000319.1 GCA_023457475.1 Pseudomonadota bacterium
CCCCCGGGGGGCCGCCCCCCCCCCCCCCCCCGCCCCCGAACCTGATCGGAGAATGACCATGACGGACCCGATTCTGCGCAGTACGGTGACATCGATATCTTCACGTCCCGCCGCCCGCCATCGACGCTGGCTGCTCGCCCTCGCCCTGGCCTCGGCTACCCTCACCCCCGCACTGGCCCAGGCGGCCAACTGTACCGGCGTGGCCGAATGGAACGCGGCCACCATCTATTCCGCCGGGTCCACCCTGCAGAAGGGCGGCGTGCTGTACCGGGCCAACATCCAGATCTGGAATGCCCCGCCCGACCACCCCGCCGGTGCCCAGTACTACACCAACCTCGGGGCCTGCGACGGCACCAGCACCAACCAGCCGCCCAGCGTCAGCCTGACCTCGCCCAGCAACGGGGCCACCTTCAGCGCCGGCAGCACCATCACGGTGAGCGCCAACGCCAGTGACGGCGACGGCAGCGTCAGCAAAGTCGAGTTCTTCCGCGGCGGCACCTCGCTCGGGGTGGACACCAGCGCGCCGTACAGCGTCACCTGGGCCAATGCCAGCGCCGGCAGCCACACCTTCAAGGCCGTGGCCACCGACAACAACAATGCCGTGACCTCCTCGGCCACGGTCACCGTGACCGTCAATGCGGCCACCAACGACACCACCCCGCCCAGCGTGCCCGGCGGCCTCACCTCTCCCTCCAAGACCGCGAGCACCGTGAGCCTGGCCTGGAACGCCGCCAGCGACAACAGCGGCGGCAGCGGCGTGGCCGGGTACGACGTGTACCGCAACGGCGGCCTGGTCGGCTCGCCCACCGCCACCAGCTATACCGATGGCGGGTTGAGCGCCAGTACCGCCTATACCTACACCGTGCGCGCGCGTGACAACGCCGGCAACGCCTCGGCGCAGAGCGCGTCGATCAGCGTCACCACCAGCGCCGGTGGCGGCAATGGCGGGGCCAAGCGGGTGATCGGCTACTTCACCCAGTGGGGCATCTACGGCCGCAACTACCGCGTCAAGAACATCGACACCAGTGGCTCGGCCAGCAAGCTCACCCACATCAACTACGCGTTCGGCAACGTGCGCAACAACCGCTGCGAAGTGGGCCTCACCATTCCGTCGGACCCGAACACCGGGGCCGGTGGCGATGCGTTCGCCGACTACACCAAGGCCTTCCAGGCCGGTGAAAGCGTCAGTGGCGCGGCCGATACCTGGGACCAGCCGCTGCGCGGCAACTGGAACCAGCTCAAGCAGCTCAAGGCCAAGCATCCCAACGTGAAGGTGCTGATCTCGCTGGGCGGCTGGACCTGGTCGCGCGGCTTCTCCAGCGCGGCGCAGCCGGCCAACCGCCAGGCCTTCGTGGCCTCGTGCATCGACGCCTACATCCGCGGCAACCTGCCGGTGACCGACGGCGCAGGCGGCACGGGGGCGGCGGCCGGCGTGTTCGACGGCATCGACATCGACTGGGAATACCCGGTGGCCTGTGGCCTGGCCTGCGGTACGCCGGCCGACAACGCCAACTTCACCGCGCTGCTGGCCGAGTTCCGCCGCCAGCTGGATGCGGTGCGGCCAGGCCTGCTGCTGACCGTCGCCGTGGGTGCGGGCATCGACAAGATCCGCGTCACCGACCCGGGCACGTATCACCAGTATCTCGATTACATCAACGTGATGACGTATGACTTCCACGGGGCCTTCGACCCGATCACCGGGCACCACTCGGCACTGTTCGATTCGCCGAACGACCCCTCCACCGGTGACGTGAAGCAGTACAACAGCAACGATGCGATGGAAGCCTTCCTGGCCCGCGGCGTCCCGGCCAGCAAGCTCAACCTGGGCATCGGCTTCTATGGCCGCGGCTGGACCAACGTGCCCAACGTCAACAACGGCCTGTACCAGAGCGGCAGCGCCGCCCCGGGTACATACGAGGCCGGCATTGAGGACTGGAAGGTGCTGAAGAACCTCAACCATCCGACCTTCACCGATGCCAACGCGCGGGCCACCTGGAGCTACAACGGCAGCACGTTCTGGAGCTTCGACACCCCGGCGTTGATCACCGAGAAGATGGGCTATGTGAAGGCACAGAACTTCGGCGGTGCGTTCTTCTGGGAGTTCAGCGGGGACGACGCACAGGGAACCCTGGTCAATACCGTCAGTAATGGTCTGAAATGACCCATGCAGTAGCGTGAATGGTGCATCCCGCGGCGCGGTGAGCCGCCGGATGCAACTTATTTTATGGCCGGGCACATGGAAGGAGCAGGAACATCTCGACTCTCTCCTGCCGCTGCCACGCCCGTGCCCTCCATCACCGCTCTCGCCACGTCGCTGTTCCGAAATGTCTCCAGTGCATTGAGATGCGGCAGAACACGCTCATACACGCTGCCCGTGGAGAGGATCAGCAACAGTCGCGGTACGACCGCCACGTGGCGTTTCGCCGAGACCTTGCCTGCGCCGCACGTTCGTCTGGAGGTATCCCGCGTATCCCATCAGTTGCAGGGACTGCACAATCCGGAGCGCTTCCGCGAAGACGCCCCCTGCATCCCGCCCCGGGCCCGTGAACTGCATCCACTCAAGCTGGCCGCAACATCCACGCCCCTGCAGGGCCACGCCGGCCCTGTGCCTGCCCGGTTCTCGCCAGGTGCTTTGCCTGAAGCCGGAACCGGTCCGTATCGGAACGTTCTGGCAACACCGCCCCCGGTGCCCGCACCGGCACCTGGCAACTGCAGCGCCCCGCTTCTGCCTGCCTGCCACGCGCTGAATTCCAGCCCACCGCCTTCCGCCCCTGTGGTCGTTTCAGCCGTGACCGCTACGCCGGTGCAAACCCCCTTCGCCTGCATGGACACTACCGCTTCGCTGCTGGCATCGATCGAGCGGCTGGGAGTCCTGGTGGATGACATCATGCCCCTCCACCCCGACCTGCACGCTGCGTTCGAGCGCGCGCCTTCCCCCTTCGCAGCCGACAGCGGGTACAGCCCGAGCGACTCGGAGTGGGACGACGGCGGCGACAGTGATTTCGACGACGCCCCCGCCCTGACGCCGGACGAGCTGCGCCAGGCCAACCGGACGTTCCAGCGCGAGGACGCGCAGGTGAGGATGGCCGAGGTCGCGTGGCAGCATCGTTCGCGGTCCATCGAAACGGCGTTCTCTCCGTTTGCGACTCATGAACAGCAACCGCCTGCAACCCAGGTGGAAAGCATCCGCGCAAAGCTGCAGCAGGATGCGGATGCTCACGTCGATGCCCTGATGGGCTATGACGAATTGCCCCGGGACATGTCGGAAATGCTCGTGGACGTGCCCACGATGACGCGGAACTAGAAGGCACCTGCTGAGGACATCATGCCAAACCATTCCCCCTCGACTTCTTCCGGAGCCATCGCGCCGCCGTGGCGGACGGCTGTGATGCTGCAGACAGCGCTTCCGCGTGCCCAACTGAAGGCCATGCCGCTGGAACTCATTGCCAACCGCGTGACGCAGAACACCCCCATTGAGGCTGCGCGAGGCGTGACTGCCGCAACCACAGATCCGTCGCAGGCGAATGCCAATGATGATCCGATTTCCGACAGCGAGAGTTGGGACTGGGGAAGCGATTTCGAGGCGGACGCGTCGGCTGCGGAGTCCGATGACACCTTCGAGCTGCATACGTGCCAGATCTTCCGGAGCCAGGCGGCGTGGACCGATTTTTCAGCCTTGAGCATGACGGGTGCCCAGGCGCGTTTGCTTCCTGATGGCGATCAGGGAACAGCCGTCTCCGCCAGCTCGGATCCGCCTCCCCCTCCTCCCCCCCGCCGACCCACTTCGCAGCTGCCACCGATTCTGGTGCCGACCGTCCTCACGCAGCTGCATTCACCGTTCAACACCCGCAAGGAGAGTTAGCACGTGATTGGCAAACTATATACCGCCCCCATCATTCAACACCGCGCCCGGATCGTTGCCCAGCTCGCACCGACGCGTGCACAGGCAGGGTCCGGCTCCACCGCCGCGCGGACATCGAAACCGGCCGGTCAGCGCCTGAACCCCCTGCTGCAGGCACCGCAGAAGCAGCAAGCGGCGCAGCTGCTGCTGAAGTCCCCCACGCTGGTGCAAGCGGTGTTCACGAGCCTGCGCAACAGCAGCACCGCGTCATCGATCCCGCTGCGGACCGTGACCGCCGGATCCACGCCGCGCCGCGAGCCGATACCGCTTCCCACCGTCCGCACTCACGCCGGCGTCGGAAGCTGGCTGCACAACAGCTGGGCACCTGGCCGGGTATCTCTGTCGCGCGCCGCTTCGCCGACGCCCATGAAGTCGACGATGCCAGCCGATACCGCGCGGAAGGCCGTCGACGCACGCCAGCCCAGGCTGCAGCACACGTCCGCAGCGGCAGGCGCTGAGGGCGCACCTCGCAGCGACCTGAGGTCGGTCACGCGGACACCGGCCCCGGCGCAGCCTTCGCCCATGAAGGTGGCA